>NZ_CEXQWX010000003.1:66219-123884 GCF_982718395.1 Carboxylicivirga sp. | reverse complement strand
AGAAAAGCATACGTCTGTTAAAGTCTTTACTAAAGAAAAAAGCAACGGACGCTTCCTTTTATGAGGTAATGGCTTGCGATGGAGGTTGTATCAATGGTCCAGTTAATATATCTCCGCTTAAAGTGAGTCAAACTAAACTTAAAAAAGCGATTCAGGAAGCCACCACTAAAGAAACTGTTTTAGCATAAGCGACTGGAGTAATTGCTAACGAGCATATTATAACTCCAATCGATTATTTTTTATACATTCCTTTTGGTTATATCGAACCCATCTGTTTTCCACATAACGGGTGGGTTTGATTTTTATAGGTGATCCTTTATAACTGTGAACCCGGAGAAGCTTCATTAATCCGTATAACATGCCAACAAATGTTTAAGGCTTCTTCTATAAATTGACCTTTCATCAAATGATTAAGACCATCTTTTTCGTTGGACAAGCTTTCATTAAATGATTAAAGCCTGTTTTTTCCAAATGTCAGCCTTTCATTAAATGATTAAGACCATTTTTTTCATTGGACAAGCTTTCATCAAATGATTAAAGCTCGTTTTTTCCACGGGCGACCTTTCATTAAACGATTAAGGTCTTTCCTTTACAATTGACGAGTTTACATTAAATGATTGCAGGTATTAAAGCCCCTTAACAATCTCAATACCAAACTTCTTAATCTTCCGTTTCAATGCATCACGGCTGATTCCCAATAAAGTTGCCGCTTTGGTTTGATTAAAATCTGCTTCTTTTAAGGCGGCTTCAATAAGTAACTGCTCGTTCTCATCCATATTCAGACTGCTTATTTCAGGCTTTACAACTGAACCGGAGTCTTCACCCCTCAAAGGAAAATCTTCGGATAAAAGCACATCGTTATCTGACAGAATCATGGCACGTTCGACCATATTACGTAATTCGCGTACGTTGCCAGGGAAACTATACTTCTGCAATTTTTTAACCAGGTCATTGGATAACTCAGGTATAGGCTTTCGTTTTTTGTTAGCAATGCTTTTTACAAAATGCTTTAACAGTGGTAACACATCCTCAGGCCGCTCTCGCAGTGGCGGAATATTTATTTCAATAGTGTTGATACGGTGAAATAAGTCAATCCGGAATTGCTTTTCGCTAATCAAGTCCTCAATATTTTTATTGGTAGCGGAGATAATACGCACATTAACCGGAATTTCTTTATTACTACCTACCCGTTTAATACGGTTCTCCTCAATAGCTCGTAATAACTTAGCTTGCAAAGCATAGGGCATATCGGCAATTTCATCAAGGAATAAAGTTCCCTGGTTAGCCAACTCAAAATAGCCTTTTTTCTCATCGCGAGCATCTGTAAAGGCTCCCTTCACATGACCGAAAAACTCGCTTTCGAGCAAGGACTCAGGAATAGCCGAACTGTTGACCGGTGCAAATACCTGCTTCTTGCGTGGACTTCCAAAGTGTATGATGCGAGATATGATCTCTTTCCCTGTTCCGTTTTCTCCGGTAACCAACACATTTACGTCACCATCTTCAGCCGCTTTTAGGGCCATTTGCAGGATGCGTTTAATTTGTGGACTTTCGCCGACAAAGTCTTTTTCAATCATTCCTTCCAGCTCTTTTGAAACCAGAACACCACGGTTTTCGGCGGCCTCCAGTTTTGACTGCATCATCAAAAACTTTTCAGTTCGCTCAATGGCCAGTTGAATATCCATAATCTGAAAAGGCTTGCGAATAAAGTCAGAAGCACCCTGCCGCATGGCCTGAATCACCATGTCCATATCACCATAACCGCTGATCATGATAATCTCCAGATTGGGATAATCCTGCTTCACCTTCTCCAGAATATCCAAGCCATTCATACCGGGTAACATCACATCTAGTATCAATACCCCAGGCCGCTTCTTTTCTAAAAGCTCAAAGCCCTCATTGGGTGTATTGGCCGTAAAAACTTTAAATTTTCTCTTTTCAAGGTGATATTTTAATTTCTCGGTAATACGAGATTCATCGTCGAGTATTAATACTTTTAAGTCGTTCATTCAATTTTGGTTTCTAGTTAGTTTATGCAACCGGCAATATTACAATCATTGATGTCCCTTTATTGGGTTCACTACTCACTTCGATTCGCCCTCTCATTTCCTTAATTAAACTATAGGAAATAGACAATCCCAATCCGGTCCCTTTACCCAATTGTTTACTGGTCACAAATGGCAGAAAAATATCGGTTTTGCGGGTAGGTGAAATGCCAACCCCGTTATCCTTAATACACAAATAAACATGCTGATCCTTAAAGTAAGTCTCAATGCTGACCTTCATATTTAAGTCTTCATCTTTCTGCTTTTGTTCTTCCACTGCATCTTTAGCATTTGACAACAGGTTATGAATCACCTGTTCAAGCTTATGAGGATTACCTAATACAGCTGGCAAATTGTCCGACAGGTTCATATCCAGATCAATATGATGATTCGCATATTGATTACCGATCATTGAGGTGGCAGCTTTCACACATTCGCTTACATCAAACTCTTCTTCCACTTCATCTTTTTGCCCACTGCTAAATATGCGAATATGATCCACAATTTGACGCACCCGTACAATATCTTCAAAAATTTCATTCACCGATTGATCAAGGAATTCTTTGTTAGCCTCTTCCTCAGCCAATTCATATTTAATACTTTCTGCCGAAAGCGATATATTCTGAACCGGCTGATTAATCTCATGCGCAATTCCAGCCGCCAACTCTCCTAAAGATGTCAAGCTGCTTTGATGCATAATTATCTGTTGTTGCTCTTCTTGTTTCTTAAGGGCTTCTGAAATACGTTCCTCAAGGTTCTTATTCTCCTGCCCTTTTAGATAGTAACGATAATAGATGATGAAAACCAAAAGAGACATGATAATAATCGTAAATCCGAACGATAAGCGCCAACGAACCAGGTTCTCTTTATCCAATTCAAGCAAGTAATTTTTGTTTTTAGCTTGCAGAATCTCATTTTCGCGCTGCTTTTCTTCCAGAGTCTGAAGCGCTAATGCATCCACAAAACTGGCAATGTTCTCTTCCATCACAATGGCTTCTGATAAATCGGAATGCAAAATTCGATACTCATAAGCTTTCTTGAATTCACCAAGTGATTCATAAGCTTCTGATAAAACCAGGTAATTATCGCGAAGCAGGTCATTGGCTTCTGCCACCTTCGCCAAACGTACACTTTTGTTATAGCTTTTAATTGCCTTTCGGAGATTGCCCTTTTGTGCTTCAATCATTCCAATGCGCATCTGGCTCATCGATGCTTCCCAATGGTTATTCTGGTCGATGTGCATCTTCAATGCATCCTGATAATATTTGAAGGATTCTTCCAGATCACCCTTAGAAAAGTAGGCATTGGCTATATTGCTCAATAGTATCGAGATATTTCTTTCGTCACCAAGTTCTTCGAGCATGTGTTGCATCCGGGTAAAATAGATTAAAGCTGTGTCATACTCTTTCTGAAAAAACCAGATCTGTCCGATTTGATCCAACAGGCGTATCACCTCCCCCTTAGACTCATCCCCTTCTCCTTCCTCAACAATCTTCAGCGCTTTTTCATAAAACCTTAAAGCAAGTGGATAATCGGCTATTCCTTTATAAACATCTGCCATGTTTTTATAAGTTTCAGCAATTTTTTCCCAGTTCTTTTCTTTGATATATAGATTCAGTGAGCGCTTGTAGTTTTTTAAGGCTGTTTCTGACTGCTTTAAACGAAAATAGGTAGATGAAAGTGTTGACATGCTCTGGTTATCGCCAATGGCACGATATGTTGATAATGATTTACGATACGATTCCAGCAAACTCTTGTAATCGTTGATGAAATAGTAACCCAAACCAAGGTTATTATAAGCTTCTGCCATACCTCGTTTATCTCCGATTCGATTGGCTATTTGCAGAGCTTGTTCTGCATATTTTATAGCGCGTTGTGGGTCATTATAGATATAAGATTTAGATAAATGGTTATAGATACTAACCTCTTCTTTGGTTGAAGCATTCTGCAGCTTTTGCAACAGTTCTTTCTGACTCTCATCCTGCGCATACATCACATTACTTCCTATCAATATGAAGAACAAAAGGCTAACAATCAAAGAAGATTTAGATACAGGTTGCTGATTCATCTATGTAATATTTGTTGTTTAAAAGTAGAAAAGATTTTATAAACATGATGATCCATCCATCATAAGTTTATCAAAGACAAAAAGTCTTTCCAACACTGGCTCCACGCATTGTTAAATTAGCATTTATTAACACAGCGATTTTAATCATGTTTTTGCCCGTTCAAAGTCATTGTTTTCAGGTTATTTAGCATACTATTTTTGCCGCGATTTTATCATTCATGTAATTAAGGAACGCAATGAAAAGAATAGTATTGATAGCTTTTGTGGTTATCATTGCGCAACATTTAAAAGCACAGGGCAAACTAAGCCTTGACTGGGGTAATACCACAAACTACATTGCTCATGGCCGGACACTAAGTGCCAATCAGGCATGCTTCCAACCTGGAGTTTATTATCACATTGACAAAGGGCCTACTGTGATGGCTTGGTTTAGTATTCCATACGATCGGAAATTTCATGCGTTGGATGAGTGGGATATTATCGTTGATCACAGCGTAAACCTGTATAAAAAGCCTCAAAACTGGAATATTAACCTGCATGGGTACGTCAATTACTGGTATTTGCCGGTCAATGAGGATACAGATAAACAAGATTATTACCAAGGCATGAAATATAATGCTGGTATTCACTTTCCGTTGGTTATTTCAGAAAGTACCGGTTTAAAAATAACAAGTGGCTATGATTTCTATTATTATCACCAACTTGGACGTGATGTAGGTATCAGAGCTGCCGGTATTCATGAATTTTTAATAAAGTTTAACAGAAAATACAAAAAATTAAACATAGAAGCTAAGTCAGTGATTAGCAACAACCAAGGAGCTGTGAGTTACGCTATCGAACCGGGTTGGGGATTCTTTTCACAACATTTGTCATGTTCTTTTGATGTGAAGCTAATAACTTTGTCGACCAGTGTAAACTACCAGAGAACATTAGATGCCCTGCTTCCGGCAGGGATGGATGAAAACCTTGTTTGGTTCTCACTTAATATTGGTAAAAGTATTAAACTGTAATTTCTTTTCATACCTAGCAAAGGTTAGGTTAATAATGGTGATAAAGGTGTAGAGTTGGTTCTGGCGAGCCAACTCTATTTTTTTGTCTGCAACTGATCTACAAGTTCTTGTAGGAAATCGCGAGAATAATAATCGTCATCAACAATTTCTCCATTATAAACCACCACATCTAAATCTATTTCCCGTGGACCAAATTTAGGACGACTACGATCCCGCCCTAACTTATCTTCAATTGCCTTAAGCTTAAAGGTCAAATCCTGCAAAGATAGAGAGACGCTTAACAGCACAGCAGCATTTGAAAAATCTTCCTGATCTGTAATACCAATAGGTTTTGTAACAAGTATTTCAGACATCTTGACCAGTTCCCCAATCATTTTTAGTTCTCTAACTGCAGCCGGAATATATTTCTCCGCCTCAATATTAGAACCAATTCCAATAATTACCTGTTCAATCGAATTCATTTCTCAGCTGATAATGTTATGGATACACTCTCTGAAAAGCGTAAGGCATGAAGTTTATCTATTTCAACCTCGGCTGCTTGCACGCGTTCATATGTCATTATAGTATCAAGAACCATTCGAGCCAATGCCTCTAACAGGTTAAAACGACTGTTCTCAACTTTTCCAATAAGTTCTTTGGTGATTGTCCTGTAATCAAGAGCATCCTCCGGTTTATCACTTTCCTCTTCTTTACCTGAAAGATAATCAATTGATATATTCAGCATGAGATCCTGACGCTTGCCAATCTCGTGAGGATTAAAGCCGACATAGCTTCGCAACAAGAGGTTTTTTATCCTTAATTTTCCCATGGTATTCTGTTTGGTATAAGGATAAAACGAACAATTACAGCAAATGTTGACCAGAGTCACAATAGATTATCTGACCAGTTATGTTTTTATTTGCTAATAAATAATCAATACTTGAAGAAATACTGTTTAATTCAACTTGTGTTTTAAGCGGACTTGAATCTACAACTTTATTAAAATCGCTTTGACTTTTAGTCTCGACAGGTAATACAGGACCAGGTGCAATTGCATTAACTCTTATTTCAGGAGCCCATTCCAATGCGGCCATTTTAGTATACTCAGCCAAAGATTTCTTTGCTAATAAATACATTCCATGATGGCTTGCATTCGAAACGATTGCGGTATCTAGAATTGATATTACTTGTCCTTTCTCACCTTTCTTACGTAACTCTCGGCCAATCACCATTGGTGAAAAGAGATGAATAGCCATCATCGCTTCCATATCCTCTTCTGAGGTATTAATCAAATCTTTCTCCAAATAATAACTTGCATTGTGAATAATTAAGTCTGGCGTACCAATTTGATCAAACAAATCATTAACAGGCTGGCTAAGCACTTTCCAATTCCTTAGATCATACTTAAAAACCTCGAATTGTTGAGCAGGATAGCTATCTTTCAATGAGGCCTGCAACTTGTGTGCTTCATCCTCACTATTATTAACATGCATTATGACGCTGTAACCCAACTTTGCAAAATGATGTGTCAGGTATTGCCCAATTCGCCTTGCAGCTCCTGTTATGAGAACTTCATTATTCATTAATTATATATCAAATTAACAATTTTCTCTAGTCCAACACGATCTGTTTCATCGAAAGAGTTTAACTCTTTACTATCAACATCGAGTACGGCCACAACTTGATCACCGTTAAACACGGGTACAACAATTTCAGAATTACTAGCTGATGAACAAGCAATATGGCCAGGGAAATCGTGAACATTAGGCACCACCACAGTCTCTTTTTGATTGATTCCTGCCCAGCATACTCCAGTATCTTTCTTGAGCTTTAAGCAAGCTACCGGCCCCTGATATGGACCAACTAACAACTTTCCATTAATTAACTCATAAAAACCTGTCCAATAATAATAGTTGAATTTATGGTGTAAAACGGCATTTATGGTTGCCATCCGTGATGCCGGATTATCCGTGGCTTCAATTAATTGCTTTATCTGATCATAAACTCTTAGATATCGATTTGCTTTACTATGCTCTTTCATCAACAATGTATTTAAAAATGAAAACCGGTGCAAATTACAAAATTACACCGGTTAACGTTATCCCTATCAACTAAAACTATTTGTCTTTTAGCATTTCCTGCAACTTCTTTCGAGTGAAAAATATACGGCTTTTTACAGTTCCTATCGGCAAATGCAACTTCTCAGCAATTTCCTTATACTTAAAGCCTTGTGTATGCATTTTAAATGGAATTCTAAATTCATCTTCTAATTTTTCTACTTTAGAATTCATTTCCATCACCGCATATACATTTTCAGGTGTTTCGGATGCATAATTCCTTTTATAGGCCGAACGAATAGCATCTTCAGTACTATCGAAAGTGTTGCGCGTTTTCTGGTCCCTGCGGTAATTGTTAATAAAAGTGTTCTTCATAATTGTGAAAACCCAAGCTTTAAAGTTGGTATTATTTACAAACTGATCGCGATATGTCAAAGCTTTTAACGTGGTTTCTTGTAACAAATCACGGGCATCTTCATCATTAGCAGTTAAGCTCAAAGCAAAGTACAAAAGCTTATCCTGCATACTTAATAATCTTTGGTCAAATTGTACTGCGGTCATATCATTGTGTTTTATTTAATTACAAAATTATTGAACAAATATAGCTTAAAAGTTTGTCCTGTACAATATTTTAAGATATTTTTATCTTTTATTTATTTTAAACTTCTAAATAAGATTATAGATATTCATCTCAAATACAGACTACTAAAACACCACTAATTGTTCATTCTAAATAGTTAGGTAATCATGCCTTAAAAAATATGTTTTAACAAGAAAGGGGGAGCAAATGCTCCCCCTTTCATCAATATTATGATATTACTATTTTATTAAAACTTTCTTTTTAAAAATCTTGTCATTAATTGAGATGGTTAAAATCTTCATGCCTGGCTTCTGATCACCAATTTCTATTCTTTGATTCCAATTCGTTCCTTGCTTATAATAATCTTTCAAAACTAATGTCCGTCCAGACAAATCGTATAATGCAACTCTGATCTCACCTTTATCTGGCGATTCCAGTTGGATATCCATGTATGTCGAAGCCGGATTAGGACTTACTTTAAAAGAATCATTTGACTCATTTTCCAAACCTGTTGATGTACCAGTCTCTTGTATTATTATATCATCTATTATCCATCCCCATCCCACAGTATACATATCTGAATATAAACGGAATCGTACTAAGATTATATCTCCCGCTTCGAAAGTATCATGCAGATTGATCGTGTGCTCTACAAAAAGATCTTCAGAATCTGGCGTTTCTCCAATTTTACTATAGTTATTATCTGCATCCGCAAAATCCCTCCACGCTGATACTTTATCAACATCATACCCATCGGCTAAAGGCAACCACGTTATACCATCTTTTGTTCCTTCTACAATTACATAATCCCAATATTCATCATCACCATACTTGGTACCTTCTTCTCCAGGTTCAACAAGTGCTATATCCCGATACGATAATAAAGCCTCACTCTCATTGTCACCAACAATGATCGGATGCGTTAAGGTATATATGATGTCCTTAGCTTCAGCATATGGATGGTCAGTATGTATGGCCCAATCGCCAAATAACTCTTTTGAAATTCTAAAACCAGAGCCAATAAAATCATACTTTCTTGTTGTGAATGGGTTCATATACTTCTCAATTGGTTCTTCATATGCAGGATTCGCAATCCACATATAATTTGAAATATCAAAAGATTCACCATTAAAAGCCTTAATATAACTTGATAATTCACTTTTCGATGATTCATGCTGAATTTCTATATTTAATACACCAGTTGAAACATCTTCAATATTGCTTTTTAACTGATCATCAATATAGATTTCGACATTGCCATAATCTTTAAAAAATTCTATTTGATAGTTAAAAGAACCTGTAGGCGTTTTCCCAGCATTCTTAATCAAGGGTTTTTTATCTACAACTATCTCCGGAATATCAAGTGTCCAAACACCCAAACCATGCGTTGCAACTACCATCTGTTGACTAACAATTTTCATGTCCCAAATACATACAGCAGGTAATCCATTATTAGCGTAGTGCCATGATTGCCCCCCGTCTGTCGATTCGAAGATACCAATTTCAGTTCCTGCCCAAATAATATCAGTGTTATATGGCATAACTGCCAAAGAATAAACCGCTACATTTGGGAAACCATTCTCACTCTCTCCACTATCAAACTGTGTCAAATCAGACCAGGTATTACCCAGATCATCACTATAAAGAATTTTCGGATGTTGGTTTTGTGCAAATAATACAAAAACAGCATTCTCATTCGTTGGATGGGCAATTATTTCAGAAATAAATGCTCCAATACCAGGTGGTTTTGTCACCGTTCCAAAAGTTTTTCCGCCATCTGATGATAATGCAATATCATTAGCACTTGATATTGCATTACCAGCCCAAACATATTTACTGTTTGCTGAACTTATTGCCACATGCGGATAGCTACTACCATAATTCCATGTATCTGATGGCATAGTAACAAGATTCCAGTTTTTTCCAAAATCAATTGATCGCCACACACCACTTTTTCCTCCAACAAACATTAAATCAGGATTGGAAGGGTCATTAGCAATTCTAGTTACAAAAGGTGCATCTTCTCCAGTATCGCCAATACCAGCAGTACTCCATGTTTGCCCCCCATCATAAGTGATATTAATTTCATTATTATAAATCGACATAGCCATCTTGTCTGGGTCAGCAGCATTCCATGCTGTTTCAAATCCATCACCTCCCCAAGTTTTAATCCAATCACTCATTTTATCGGGATTCTCAGGAGACAGCCAAGTGCCATTATCCTGAGCTCCAGAAAGATAAATATTTTTATCTGGATGTCTCGAAATACCATAAAACTGAGTAGTAACATACCCGCTTATACGTTCTTCCCAATTAATACCTCCATCATCGGAAATAAACACGCCCCCATCATTACAATTAACAATTCGAAACGGTTCTCCTACTCCTTCTATTACAGCCATATTGTGATGGTCGGCATGAGAGTAATTTGAGGCTGTACTTGGATGCCAAACTGTTTGCTTAACTGATGTAATCTTTGTTTTCTTAAGATCGTATTGATCAAACAAAATAGATGCCTCCGGAAGGTTTTCTGGATCCCAGGTATAACCATCAGCTAACACAGGATTCATTCCTAAAACCTTATTAAATTCGATCCCTTCTTCCCCACTTATTTCTATTGAAGCGTCTGTATCATTATAATCAACGATATGAATAAAAACCTGCTCTATTGTTGAAGTACCAATATCAAACTGACCATCTTCGTTCTCATCAATAAATGAAATCATCAGTTGCTGATTGTTTGTTTTATCCATTACTGTAAAAGGAACTTCAACATAATCCTGATAGGTCGGATCTCCTTCCATTGGTTGAGTAAAACGATGAGCCTTTTGTGTTTCCCCATTTCCGAATGTGAGTTCTATATCGGTAAAAAGGCTGGAATTAGCTTCATTCATTAATACTCCACCAGCTAAATACTGCCCATTCATGTCTTTCCATGATAGAAAATCGGTATTAGTTAATGTGATATCATATACTGAAGTTGCTGTTTCATCTTCTTCTGAGCCAAAGGTGACTTTATATTGGTCAACCCCACCGACAAAAAGGATATTCTCATTTATTGGATGAGCCACCATTGTATTATTATACCATCCCTGACTACTCAAGAATTCAACCTTTGTGCCTTGAGAGGTCACCTCCCAATTATCACCACCATCGTGCGAATAGTAAAGATTCGACACTGAAGTCAACGCATACAGATGTTTTGGGAAGTTTTTAGATGTAACTAATTCAATTCGTCCCTGCTTTATGCTTTTAACTAATTTCCAATTTTCTCCAGCATCAACAGATGACAAAATTCCAATGTTATTTTCACTGGCAAATAACTCATTAAAGTTACCCGGCTTAATCACCACATCCTGAATTCGGCCTTCAGGAATATACTTCTGATCCCAGGAAGTACCGCCATCTACGGACTTAAATATGCCACTATTTGTTACAGCGATAACAATATTCTCATTTTCTGGATCAACAACCAAACGATTCACATAAGCAAAGTTTTCAGAAGTAGCCGTCGACTCTAGCTGAATCCAATTGTTTCCACGATCAGTTGTCTTAAATATCCCATTACCTTTAATCGCATCAAGGTTCCCAAAACCTTCACCCGTTCCTGCATACATTACGTCATGGTTTGATTGTGACATCGCAAGAGAACTAACCGACAAATTTGGCCAATCTAACGTCAGGCTTGTCCAATTTACTCCTCCGTCCACAGTTTTCCATACTCCACCACCAACAGGTCCTGTATACCAAGTATTCCCACTTGTATCATCGGGATCAATAATCAAACCACGAGTACGGCCTCCAACATTTCCCGGACCTCTTTGTATCCAGTTTAATGTCTTAGCTGATTTTAAACTTGGCTCAGACAACTTTGCCTTGCTCAATTCTGCTAATGCGTTATTAGTCGCATAATTATTTTCAGGTATGCCTCCTGTTTTTAATGTATGGATATACTCTAGAAATTTATCTGGTTTATCTGGTTTAGCATATCCAGCTTTCCGACGTTCAATCTTATTTTCAATTTGCTTTCGGATCAAGTTTTCTGAAGTCGGTAATTCTTTTCTATTCTGATTCGGTTGTTTACCCTTCCTGGTAATAACAAAACCAAGCACGATACATGCTGTTAAAAAAGTGATAACGTAGTTCTTTCTCATTTTAAAGGTTTAAATTATTAATTGGGTTGTTCTGATGTCTTTTCCAATGTTTGAGTATTTATATAATACTCACGCATCAGTTTATCCTCTTCGGGATTCAACGATTTCACTCCTGGTCTGGAATTAACAACAACATGCGTGTTATTATACCATCCAACGCGAGCATTATACTTTTGTTCGCGATAAACCAAAGCCTTTTTCTCCATATTGAATATCCCAAATTCCAAGGCATTCACCGGGTTTTCCATATCGGGCTTTTTTTCAGTAACAAATATGGCAAATGTCTTTTCTGTATTATACTTGATATTGACATTTTTTCCAAAAACATCTTGGGCTATCTGTTCAATTGATTTCTCATCAGTTGTTTGTTTTATACTCTGACACTGAACAAACAGAAGAGCCAGACAGATTAGGCTTAACACTTTCATAAACATTAATTTGATATATAATAAAGGTGCATAAAGGTAGAAAAAATTAGGAAAGATGAAAGAAACAATAAGATACAAAAAAAGCTGCCCTAAGGCAGCTTTTCTTTATTATTAATTAAATCTAATCTATTGTATAAGTATCATCTCCTGACCCAAAAGAACCTGCATCAACAGTCCATTTTCTGGTAAAAGTAAAGGTCTTCGTTGCTTCGTCATATGTTGCCGCTTCGGTCGTAGCACTCACCATACCATAAGTACTGTGTACATAGCCTGACTCAACTTTTTCAGGTATTGGAGTAATTTCATTAGCTCCATCCCACTCAAATACAAAATGATACCCTTCGGCTAACAAATCACGGAATCGATATTGTTCATTTGCGGGAGAATACTCTAAGTCGTGTGTCCAACTGGTTTCAGTCCACCAACTAGTGTAAGTTCCTGTCTCTGCGGTTTCCCAGTCTGAGATATATACACTCCCGTAATAGGCTGAATATTCGGGTAAATACGGATTGGTTTGTGCATCATCAAACTTAAGGGTAATTGGCAGTGCTTTTCCTTTTGGTGCATCATCAGTCATAACAATTGTAAGACTCGCAGTTGCAGAACCTGCTGCAAAAGATACCTTTTCAGGAACTGCAAAACTATTTTCAGTATTTGTTACAACAATAACAGGAACTTCTAATGCATCAGATTCATTATTACGCTTCACAGTTAAAGTGAATTCTGTTGTTATTGCCGGATCTAATAAGATATCAGAAGAGTTATTTGCATCAAACCTGATTGCTGGATTTCCTTCCGGAACAGTAGGACTAGGTTCCACTGTATCTTCCCAATCACTACATCCTACAAACAAAGTAGTCATAGCAAGCAGAAGAACTATATATAATTTATCAAACTTCATATAATCAAAATTAATGGTAAAACAAAATTATTCTACATCTGGCACTGGTTCTGGCGCCGGTGCAGCTGGGTTATTATCGCTATGACTAAGTGCAGGATTAGCCTCAATCTCTGGTTCTGATATTCTCCATAATAAAATATCCTCTTTAGGTTGGATATTAAATACCATTGTAGCATTAATATATCCAGCTCCACGACGATCAACTCCTTTATTTAGGCGCATAATATCAAACCAGTTTAAACCTTCACCCCACAATTCAATACGACGATGACGCCATACCTCTTCCTGAACATCTTCAGGGCTAGAAACCAAACATGTATAACTTGGATCACGATAAGTCTGAATAAAGTTTTCTAATGTTGCTTTACCATCGCCACCGCTCATTGCTTGCGCCTCTGCCTTGATTAAGTACATTTCCTCAATACGCATCAACGGTACATCATTTGCATTGGTTGTAGTTGCAACCTCATTATTATAAGGTGCAAACTTCACATGCGTATAAGGACGATAACCTACGTCCGCCATTTGAGCTGCTTGCTCAGGTGTTAAATTAGCAGACTCCCCATTACCATCTAAAAACCAACCTTTACGAATATCTGTATCAGGAATTGTATTAAATAGTTTTTTACTAATTTGTCTTCCTCCATTGTAATTACAATATCCCCAGTTTAGTGAACCTAAATGAGAAATCCAATTAACAATACCCGAAGTAACAACACCATCAGTCTCGGCAATTATAATACCCCACATCCAGTTATTCTCAGTTACTGACATAAATGAAGGTTTACCAATATCAGCAATTGAACCAGGATTAGCGTCACTTGCGTCAATAGCACGCTGAGCGTCAGCTGCAGCCTCGGCATAATTATGCATTGTCAAATAAATACGAGCACGTAAACCATAGGCAACTGCTAAACTAATATAACGTTTATCGTCACGAACAACACGTTCTTCTGCCTCCTCAGCAGCTTTTAATAATGTAACTGCTGTATTAATATCTGCTAATATTAGGTCATATACCTCTTGAACAGAAGCCCTTGGTGCACCATTTACTGCAACATCATTAGCATTCTCATGTGTAACAAGAGGTACACATGGTGCTGTTTCGTTACCCTTATAATTAAACTGATATAATTGTGCCAAATTCCAATAACTAAAAGCGCGAGTAGCTAAACCTTGCGCCAGGAAAAATTGCGATGTACTATTATCAGTATCCGGACTAATTGCTCCAACTACAGTATTACAATTGTAAATAATGGAATACATATCGTTCCAAACAATCTGTGCCTCGTCCGAATCAAATTCGCGATCGGAAAAATCAAGGCTGCTATTGGCCCAGTTATAACCAATAACTTCCATCACCATATCTTCACCGTTTGCATCGGTAAACATCATAACAGATGGATATCCAAAGTCATTATGACGCGTTCTATCACCTAATGCCGTATAATTAGGAGTATACTGCGTAAACTGAGCAAATATAGAATTTACACTAGCTTTAGCCTTTGAAGGGTCGTTCGCATAAACCTCTTCCTTTATACCTTGGGTAACTATACCTCCCTCCGGTGCAGTATCAAGGTTATCTTCACACCCGAAGAAAGTCATAAAAACGGGTGCTAATAATATATATAAATATTTCCTTTTCATATCAATCATTTAAAATTGTTAAAACGCCAGATTAAGACCTCCAGAAATTGTACGAATTGGAGTGTAACGCGCTGTAGTAGCTACAGTAAAGCTTTGACGAGGATCCAACCCCTTTCTTTTTGTCCATAAAGCCACATTCTCAGCCGATAAATAAACTCGAACCTTAGAGATATTCAAACTACTCAATAGCTGATTAGGAAGCGTATATCCAATAGTAATGTTATTAAGGCTGAAATAATCAGAACTTGTTAAGAAGCGTGTTGAAGTTGAGCTGGCATATCTATCGTTGGCATTCAAACGTGGAACATCAGTATTTGGGTTTTCTGGTGTCCAGGCATTGTAGATATCCTTATGCCAGTTTTGACCTGCGCTACTAGAATAACCACTATGCATTAAGCGACGGTAGCCTGAATCATAGATTTCTCCTCCTAACTGGTATGAAGCTAGTATAGAAGCATCAAAACCAAAAGCTTCAATAGAAGTTCCGATACCACCATAAACTGTTGGAAGTAAATCATCGCTTGCTTGTTTGTAAGTACTAGCCAAGGCATAATCAGCTGTTTCAAACTCAGCGCCATCCTCATCCAGAGCTACATACATAGCCTCTCCTGTCTCATTATTTACACCAGCATATTCAACCAGGTACATACGATACATCGATTCTCCTTCTTCATATATTCTTGTTCCATCAACAAAATTACCACCTAGATCAGGGTGAAGTTCGTTAATTTTATTCTTAATGAACGTTGCGTTAGCAGTTACATTCCACATTAAGTTGGAATTCTTTATGATAGTGTATGCTAAATCGATCTCTAAACCAGAATTGGTCATCGAACCAACATTCATAGGAATTTCCGGGAATCCTGCACTTGGGTTAACCGGCTTGTAGTATAGCATATCAGACGATTTACGTCCGAAATACTCGACCGTACCTGATAATCTGTTATTTATTAAAGCAAAGTCAACTCCTACATTAGAAGTAGTTGATGTTTCCCAAGTCAAATCTGGGTTACCCTTATAATCTAATGCACCATCTGAGAAAACACCATCGGCACCACCAACTTCAAATTGGTCGATGTATGCATAATAGTTTCCGATAGCATCATTACCTTGTTCACCATACGAAGCTTTCAACTTCAACATATTAATCCAAGGTAGTCCATCCATAAATGGCTCATTGCTGACTAACCATGCTCCACTGGCAGAATAGAAATTACCCCAACGATTATCCGGATGGAAACGAGAAGATGCATCTCGGCGATAAGCTACATTGAAGAAATAGGTATCCCTTAATGAATAATTTACACGAACAAAAAGTCCTTCTGTTGCATATTCATCTTTCTTACCACCACCGCGCAATTGATCAATCGCGTTATTTACGTAATATGATTCAGGATTATACAAATTCTGCCCTGATGCAAAAATGTATTCATATGTGTATTTATAACCATCATAACCAGCTGTGATATCAAATTGATGCTCATCCATTAGAGCAAATTGATAATTTGCCACATATTGTTGGTTAAACCCAACTGTTCTGTATGACTGTTGCCATGCTGTACCTCCATAAGCGGCACTTTGTCCCATATAGGCATTACCAAGATCATTATGGCGCTTATTTTCAACATTTAAGCCATAACGTGCATTAACCTTCAATCCTTCAAGAGGCGAAAGCTCAGCAAACCAACTTGAGTTTACAACATCCGTGATATAGTCTCTCTTATTGTATTTAAGATCCCCAGCCGGGTTAGCAATAGCCATAAACGGACGGTCAAAATTTGTACTTACACCATCTCCATAATCATAAGTATTACGTCCATTATTTTGTATAATCTGCATATCTTCAGCACTACGCACATATAATGGATAAATAGGAGCAATATAATTAGCAATAAAGAAAGCATTACCACTCGAGCTTGTAGATACCTGAGAATCGGGATAATTACTTTCAATACTATTGACATTAACATTAGCACCAACTTTTAGCCAATCTGAAACTTTCTGGTCACCTTTTAAACGTCCCGAGAAACGAGAAAAACCTGAACCATCAACTATACCCTGATCATCCAAATATCCGAATGAAAGATAATATGAGTTCTTGTCCGTACCTGCTGAAATAGATAGGTTATACTCTTGTCTTGGATTCGTTTTAAAAGTTTCATCCGCCCAATTGTCAGGTGTATAGTAATAATCATCATCACTGTAACCCAAGGTTGCATTTGGATTAAGTTTTCCATTGGCACCAATAAACAGCTCACCATCTGGCACTGTATAAACCTGATATCCTAGACCACCATCACCATTTGAAGTAATCGTTGCATTAGCGTAAGCATTTGCCTCGGTAGGTGAAAGCCCTAATTGGTTGACTCCTGCACTATAAATAGCTTTATAAGTAGTCTCATAATAATTCTGAGGGCTGGTTAATACGTCATAGTTCTCAACAGCACGAGAATTCATACCATACTTTGCATCAAAATTAACTACAACTTTACCAGATTTACCTTTCTTAGTTGTAATCATAATGATACCATTAGCACCACGAGAACCATACAATGCTGTAGATGCAGCATCTTTTAATACTGTCATTGACTCAATATCAGACGAACTAATTGAAGACAAATCCCCATCAAATGGAACGCCATCTACCACGTATAAAGGATCAGAGTCGGCATTAATTGATCCAACACCACGAATACGAATCTTTGCATCCTCGCCAGGCTGGCCATTATCGCTTAGTACCTGCACACCTGCTGCAGCACCAGATAAAGCCTGGGAAATATTGGAAACCTGTCGTTTCTCAATAGTCTCCGAATTAACTACAGCTGCTGATCCCGTGTAAGAACCTTTTGTTGAAGTACCATAGGCTACAACAATTACTTCATCCACATCAACAGCATCGCTCTGCATTACAGCATTTATTGTCGTTTGTCCTGTAAAGGGTACTTCCTGAGTTGTCATACCAACAAACGAGAATACAATTGCCGTAGCATCACTTGGAACTGCAAGACTGTAATTCCCATCGGGAGTGGTTACAGTACCAATTGTAGTTCCCTTAACAAAAACTGAAACACCTGGAATGGGACTTCCATCGATTGCATCAGTCACATTACCAGTCACATTCGTGGTTTGCGCGAGTACATGCAAACCAAGCATAACCATAATCGAAAGTGCGAAAAGAACTTTCTTCATAGACTAAAGGTTTAAATTAATAAATAGGACAATTTTTATTTTAACAGCGACAAAAATAACAATCCTCTGTGGATTTTAAAATATTTTAACACTTAAAATTAGACCAAATTGTCGGGCTTGTGATCACCACTGTTAATTTGCAAGATAAACAGCACTTCTCTAAGAAATATCAAGCAAGTACTTTAGATTTTCTTTCATATCAGAAGTTAGATTACATGAATCACAGACCTGCTCTATAACATGTTTTAACAATTTCTTTTAAGTTTAATACTTTTAAAACATATACTTCATGACTCCTTATACCTTCCATCCACATCTTTTTACTTACAAATTTTAATTAAATATTTAACAACTTTGTAATATAACACTTACCGAAGTAATTAAATTTAACAGAAATAACTCAAAGCCTGAAGTCTTTATATTTAAGCCGAATAATTTTACTTTTGCCCTCTTGGTAATGCGGTAAATAAACATCGTAATTTTATACCGCCTGTAAAAAAGCATTAATAAAAACACGATTACATTGGCAAAAAAAGATAAATCTCCGGTACAAACACCATTAATGAAACAATACTATAGTATAAAGGACAAATACCCTGATGCTATATTATTATTTAGAGTAGGTGATTTTTATGAAACTTTCTCAGAAGATGCAATTAAGACATCTGAGATACTTGGCATAACTTTAACACGAAGAGCTAATGGTGCTGCATCATACGTTGAATTGGCCGGATTCCCACACCATGCTCTGGACACCTATTTACCCAAGTTGGTAAGAGCCGGTGAGCGAGTGGCGGTATGCGATCAGTTAGAAGACCCTAAGATGACTAAGAAGATAGTGAAGCGTGGGGTCACAGAATTGGTCACTCCAGGTGTAGCCATTAATGATAATATTCTTGAGCATAAAGAGAATAACTTCCTTGCAAGTATTCACATTGATAAAAAGGTTTCTGGAGTAGCCTTTCTTGATATTTCAACCGGTGAGTTTTTAACAGCAGAAGGATCTTTTGAATATATTGATAAACTTCTTACCAACTTTAAACCGAAAGAAGTATTATTCGAGAAAGGTAAACGCAAGGAATTTGAAGAATATTTTGGGGATAAACATTACACCTATGCTTTTGACGATTGGGCCTTTGCTAGTGACTCGGCGCATGATCGCCTTTTAAAACACTTCGAAACAAATTCTTTGAAAGGCTTTGGCGTACACAATCTTAGCTATGGTATTATCGCGGCAGGAGCGATATTACATTATCTGGACTTGACACAGCACCATAAAGTTCAACACATTACTGCACTGGGGCGAATTGATGAAGACAAGTACGTATGGCTTGATAAATTCACAATTCGTAACCTGGAACTATTTGGATCGCTCAATGAAGGAGGTAAGTCACTTACCGATGTAATAGACTGCACCATTAGTCCAATGGGATCACGCATGTTGAAACGATGGATTGCCCTCCCTCTTAAAGATGTAAAGCCAATTGAGGACCGCTTGAGTGTAGTCGAACATTTATTTAAAGAGCCTGCTCTTAAAAATGATATTGTTGAAGAATTACATTCGGTTGGTGATTTAGAACGATTGGTTGCAAAGGTTGCTGCTGGTCGAATTACGCCTCGGGAACTTATCCAATTAAAGAGAGCTCTATTTGCCATTGAACCAATTAAAGAAAGGTGTTTACAATGTAAAAATGAACATTTGGTGCATATTGGCGATCAGTTGAATGCTTGCTTAACAATTCGCGAACGTATCCATCGCGAGATTGAAAATGAACCTCCGACTCTCGTTGCTAAAGGCGGTGTAATTCAAACTGGTGTTAACTCAGAACTCGACGAACTTCGTAAAATCGCCTTCTCAGGGAAGGACTACCTTGCCAACCTACAACAACGCCTGAGCGAAGAGACTAATATTCCTAGTATCAAAATTGCTTTTAACAATGTATTTGGTTACTACATTGAAGTAAGAAACACGCACAAGGATAAGGTACCTGAAGAATGGATTCGAAAACAAACACTCGTTAATGCAGAACGCTACATCACTGAAGAACTAAAAGATTACGAGTCAAAAATCCTTGGGGCAGAGGAGAAAATTCAAGCCATTGAGACCAAACTCTACAATGAATTAATAATTGCTTTGGCCGAATTTATCCCGGCTATGCAACTTGATGCAGTTTTATTGGCTAAAATAGATGTACTTATTTCCTTTAATAACCTGGCAACTTTTAATAAATACGTACGACCTGTTGTTAATGATGAACTGGAACTTAGTATAACAGCTGGCCGTCATCCGGTTATTGAAAAACAGCTTCCTGCAGGAGAAGAATACATACCCAACAACGTAATCCTGGATAATAACAAACAGCAAATCATTATTATTACAGGCCCAAATATGGCTGGTAAATCAGCTCTGCTGCGCCAAACAGCTCTAATTACCTTAATGGCACAAATTGGATGCTATGTTCCGGCCGAAGCAGCCACCATTGGAGTGGTAGATAAAATATTTACGCGTGTTGGAGCTTCAGACAATATTAGTCTTGGAGAATCAACCTTTATGGTTGAGATGAATGAAGCAGCCAGTATTCTGAATAACTTGACTGAACGAAGCCTGGTTTTATTTGATGAATTAGGGCGAGGTACGAGCACTTATGATGGAATCTCCATCGCCTGGTCTATTGTTGAATATATCCACGAGCACAAGCGCGCCGGAGCCAAAACACTTTTTGCCACTCATTATCATGAACTAAATGAGATGGAAAAAACCCATAAGCGATGCAAAAACTATAATGTGTCGGTTAAAGAGGTAGATAATAAAGTGATTTTCCTTCGAAAACTGGTGCCTGGAGGCAGTAACCATAGCTTTGGGATTCATGTGGCTAAAATGGCCGGAATGCCCAAAAGTGTAGTAAATCGCGCCAATGACATCTTAGGCGAATTAGAGAACTCTAATCGAAAAGGTGAACTTTCAAAACCGATGGATGATATTTCAAATAACCGGGAAGGAATGCAATTAAGTTTTTTCCAATTAGACGATCCAGTTTTGAAGCAAATCCGGGATGAGATCATGACTTTAGATGTGAATAACCTTACACCTGTCGAAGCCCTAAATAAATTAAACGACATAAAAAGGTGGGTTGGAGGCAAATAACTTCTGACCCGCATCTTTTCTGCAAAAAAATGATATTGTTTTGTTTGGAGATAAAAAAAAAGCCTCTATATTTGCATCCGCATTTGAGAAACAAACTCTGATACGCAGGGAGGGCAAATGAGACTGAAAGTAAGACACTGTCTAAGATTGGTGGATTACTAAATTGCGAAAATAGCTCAGTTGGTAGAGCACGACCTTGCCAAGGTCGGGGTCGCGGGTTCGAGTCCCGTTTTTCGCTCCAAGGATGCCCGAGTGGTGGAATTGGTAGACACGCAGGACTTAAAATCCTGTGGCCATTAGGCCGTGCGGGTTCAAGTCCCGCCTCGGGTACCAATCAAAAATGCGTTTAAAACGAAAGTTTTAAGCGCATTTTTATTTTCATAAATTGCGAATCAAGTAAAAATGGGTCACGAATCATGAGTAAATTCTGGAACAAGACATATTTTTACAAGTAATCCTACAACATCAGGTTTGTGATAAAGTATGATTGTAAACATATACTTAAGGTTCTATTTGCTCTAAAACCAAATGAGAATTCCATTTTAATAACGAACAATCTGCTTAGAACAATTACTCTCGGACTAATTTTAAAATATAGCTTAAATTAAGGCACATCGTATACTATCTATATGTAGCAATGTAACAATCTTAATTTGCTTTAAAATACAGATGTGCCAAGCTGAAAAATAGGCAAGTACATAGCTATCAAGATAACAGCAACCAATAATCCAACCATAATAATCAACAAAGGTTCCAGAGTATTTCCAAGGGTAGAAATCAGATGCTCCATTCTGTCAGAAATCTCTGTGTAAAGTTTAGCAAAAATCTCATCCAGCTTATTTACCTCTTCTCCAATTTTTACTAAAACTATTGTTTTTTGTTCAAAGAAACCCGTCTTTTCAATTGCATTTGCTAGTGTTTCGCCACCTAAAACATCATCCATTATGCGTTGTATACTTGCCTGCATCGGCCGAAAATGAATAATATTTTTCACTAAACTTAAAGCTTCATGTACCGGCACTTTCGCATGAATAAGTATAGCGAGAGAATGAAATAATTTCTCCATGAAATACATCTTCAAAGGCTGTCCAATTAATGGAATCTTTAAAAGCCCCATTTCCAGATATTTAGTAAACATTCTATTTCGTTTCATAAGAAAGCCTGCAATAAAAAGGCTCATAAAGGCACCCAAAACGATTATTAAATGTTCTCTAAAAAACTTAGAAACACCGATGATGTATCCAGTAAAAGCAGGCAGTTCATTATTAGATCTAAAAAAAATCTCTTCAAACATTGGCACTACATAACTCAGCATAAATATGAGAGAACTCAGCGCTGTTAGTAATACAAGGACAGGATAACTGATTGCCTTAAATACCAATCGACGTTGTTTAATTTTGCGGTTATAATAGTTTGCAAGTTCTGTAAGTATCTTATGAAGTTGCCCTGTCTCCTCCCCGATTCTTATACTTGCTGAATCATAGGCCGAAAACTTCTCTGAGATTATAAGAGCCTGGAAAAAACTATTACCTTCTAATATTTTCTGAAAGATTAGGTTAATAACTGCTTTCTCATTCTCCTTGGTAAAGCCTTTCTTTATAAGATTCATCGCCGTATGCATATCAATTCCAGACGCTATTAAAAGTGCCAATTCTGAAAAGAACCGCTCTTTAAATTTATCATTGAATTGCTTCGGTTTCTTTGTAAAGAACTTTGTCGAAATACGATTTCCGCCAGAAAGACTTGTTTCCTGATCGTTTTTCATTTCTTGCTCTTTTTTTATATCGCTTAATTTAACCACCTGTTACTGTTTAGCTTTTAATAATCATCAATGACGAGTTCCCTGTTAGTGTAACTTCTGAAAAAGAGTAATGGAATTGTATCTTTACTCAACAATACTTGCAGATATAAATAATCCTTCTCCTTATTTTGTTTTACTTCAGTCCCTACTAACCAATCATTCGTTTGTACAAAGAAAGTATCTGTAAGTTCCTCACAAGTTCTAATGGTATATTCCCTGGAAAACGTATAATTAACTTCGTTTTTAGAAGAAATAATAGTAATACCCTCGTTATAAAAAGGTTTTATTTTTCTTGAAAAATAAATGTCATCCTGCAGGTGCATTGATAAAGCAAATAGATTTTGAGTTGAAGCATTATTCGTAAAAAACACAGAAGTCATTTTATTGCTTATAAGAATAATCGAAATGGCACTAAAAACTATCAGTGAACTAATTAATAAGACAACCAGTAATTCTACAAATGTAAATGCTCTAAGTCGATATGTCCTTGTTTTGTAAGCCATTTTATTTATTCACAATAAAGTTGCTTTCAAGAAGCAATTCTCCATCGTTTCTTAATATCAATACATCGACTGTTTTTATTGAATCATTCTTTTTAAGGTGTTCATCTTCCTTAATGATAAATTTGTCCATACTTTTTTCTTCAAACATATCATCAATCTCAATTTCTCTATTGAGTGTTCTTTTCGTCAAATAGATTGATTTAAAGTAGTCATGAATATTTTGAGTGCTGGTAATCCTAACACCTATTAAAATGAGTGCTGAAAAACCAATCATTATTATGAGCATAGCCACCATTACTTCAACCAGACTTGAAGCTTTTAATCTTATTTTACTCCAACCAATCAATTACTTTAAGCTTTTGAGTGTTATTAAAAATAACAGGCTCGATAAGAGCTTGCCTGTCTTTATCACCATTAATAATTGCATCAACCAAATGATTTTCATAAATACCTGATTGACTTCTGTAAATAAAGTCATTGCAAACAACCTTACCATTCACTCTGCCATTACATTCTACGTATGCATCTGATATAACGGAACCATTAATGATTCCTGATGTTGCAATTATTCCTTGCGGAGTTCTATTGAGATGCTTCTGACGAGTATAAATCAAAGATCCATAGATTTCTGAGCCTTCACCGAAATTTATACATTCTTTCTTTTCCGCATCAACAGCACTAATACAAGCAAGACTTGGATAACCAAGAAAGCAATTATTTCCGATCAAAATCTCCTCAAAGGCGAACATTTGCAACTCTCCGTTAAAATTATCTTCAACACGTATTTGTGGAGCATATAGTTGTATATCACTTAGAAATGCGGATGCTTCTACTCGTATAGAATGCCTGGAACAGATAATGATATTGCCTTTATATTGGATATTTTTCAGAACAATCTCACCTTCTGAATATAATAAAAGTGTAGGCTCAAAAAAGGAACGATGTGTTTTTATTGTATCCCGGAACATCGAAATATGAGACATCTCCACTCCTTTTATATCATTATAATCCATCTTAATCGTTCGATCAATACCATCCAGAAACTCTTTTTTCAAGCGATAGGCTGAAGCTTCAACATCTTTAAAACTTACCTTTTTATTGACAACTGGAGTCTTTCTTTCGAATCTGGTTTCCCTAATAAGGTGTTTATCAAGGTTCACTTCTCCACTTATCATTGTCCTGCCACACAAATTCAGATATGCACTTTTATTCCTCATGATGATGGCCGTTTGAGCATAATCCGCATTGGATTGTCCGGTCAGAAATACCCTCGATCGCTTTTTTTTGTTTTGATAGGCTGTTACTTTAAATAAAAGATATCCTCCCCAACTTTTCTTTTCTATACTGATTGTGTCTTCGGAAGCCTGAAACAAATTAAATTTCTCGCCACTCCATTCCTTTTGACTTTGATTAAGTGCTATTTTAATCCCTGAATCAATGTTATCAATAAGCTTCTGCTCTATAGTCAGGTTGCTAAGACTTTTTTGCTGGTATAGTCTTGCCAGTAAAATGGTACCAAGCATTATCGCTATCAAAAGACACACAAATAAAGCATAATATAGTGCACCGGCTTTCATTCCTTAGTCGGGTTATTACCACCTAAAGAATCTTTCATCCGATTCCACCAACTTTCTTTTTTATCTTTCTTCTTCTTTGTTTTTGTTTCCTTATTATCCTTTTCCTTTTTGCCAGATTGCTTTTCTCTTTTCTCTAACTCCTTATCAGAGCTTTTCTTCCAGAACAACAATACATTATTCTTTTTTTGTTGCTTACTTGTACTAATTACATGGGATGATGCATCTTTATCTTTTTTCTTATTTCCTGAGAACCAACCTTTCCTTTCTTTTTGCTTCGATTCATTTTTCTTCTTCTTTTGGCTTCTCCTTGTTAGTTCCCCTTTATTGTATTTAACACGTATTGGTTTTTCTTTAAGGTGATAGGTGGCTGCTCCATGTTTAAGCCCCTTTTTGTAATTAACCTCTTCCGTTATATGACCTTGAGCTGAATACTTAACTGATAAGCCATGTTTTAAACCACCTTTATACTCGCTCATTGAAAGTAGCACTCCACCAGTACTATATTTCATTATTCTCTGCTCAATTATTCCATCGTCCCAATAATGAACTGATGCAACATTACCATTGGAGAACCACCGTATCCATTTTCCATCCTTAACACCTTCATTAAAACATCCTTTTTCAATAAGTCGTCCTTGCTTATCAAATGCATTATAGTCACCATGAAGTAAATACCCGAAGTAACCTCCTTTATTCGCATTTAACTTCCGCTTACTATACCAGTAATAGCTTTTATCTTCCTCAACATTCTTTGTTATTTTAGTGTGTAGAATATCGAAGTACAATGTAGAATCCACATTACTTATAACAACTTCTCTGGTTCTTTGGACTGCAATATCCTTTTGTCCCCAAGCAAACTCAACACATAAAAATCCAAGTAAAACGAATATAATGCACTTCATATCTATGAATTGTTATTTGTTACATGTATTGTAACTTCTTTATTTTGAAATATGACTACTAAAGAGTCAGTGGCTATCGTTTTTACATATACTTGCTTAATGGTGTCGCCCTCTCTCAATACAAACAATTTATCATTGTACTCAACAAATCCAACTTCATCCGATACCTGATCATTTCCAATTCGTCCGTAGTAAAGAACTTTCTTAAATTCCTCCTCTGGAGATGGTTCTTTCTTAGATACGAAAGTGTTTTTGGGTTTATCCACCACGGGAGTTAACTGATCAAAATTACTAACAGCTTTTCTGATGCTTCTTTCCTTCTTCAAAAACGGATCAGGATAATTCAGCATAAGGGTATAACCATCTTCTATTACCTCTGGACTAAGCTTTGTCACAGCTTTATTTTTTTTGTGTATCTCCTGCAAACCATTGTTAGTTAGTTTCTTTATCCTAAAGGCTATGGAACCCCAGATAAGAAGCAACACTGCAGCCAATATTCCTATGACAAGCTTATTTTGTTTCATTTGTTTCAATAATGATGTTTTCAGTTATAATCTCAATCTGAAAACTAAAAGTATCTGAAACGACTTCGTTTGCATCATTAAAAGCCGTTACCCTCCATTGATAATTGCCCGGATTAACCGTATAATCAAATCTTCCAACCGTTACTGTACTGTCTAACATCACTTTTTCAATCTGCTCAAAACTATTTTTGACTAATTGCAGACGATATCCTCTTACATTGTCCAGCTCATTCCACCAGAAGGTAACATCCTTATCATCTAATTGGGCATTATGATGTGGCGCATATAATGTTACAGTTCCTTCTATTTCTTTCTCAATCAAATCCTCACAAGCAATCGTGACGATAGCAAGTAAAATAACCAGAACCTTTGTTAACTTATTATCTATCATACCTTTCGTATTCCCTGAATATATAATTCGGCCAGTAATTTATGTTTCTTTGTCTTCTTATCCTGTTCTTTATAGAACTCAACGGATACAAGTGAAAAACCGTTCATCTTGTTTTCCAGCTCCCAGATACATTTGACCAAATTCCGGTATCGACCTTCAAGTTTAAATGAATGGGTTTTTATTTCCAGCTGATTATTAACGTACATATGCCACTCTGGTACTTCCCGAATCAACACATCACTTTCAGCAACAATATCACTTAGTTGTACAAATAGGTCCTGCTGTTCATAAACAGATGAACCTCCAAAACCTATATGTCTTTCCAATTCATTAATTTGATAGCTAACCTGATCTATTCTCTCCGGAGCTAGTTCCAGCTTTTTAATTTCCTCCCCCAGATATTGCTTTTGCTGTCGTATCTTAATGCTCTGTTTTACAGGACTACTCCAGCTAAGCACAACAAGTACAATCATAGTTATGACTGCATATATCACTTTTCTTTTATAGTTTTTCATGCTTCTTCTGTCCATTTTGTTTTAATCTGGAGTATAAATGTCACTTGGTGACCTTCATGATAAAAATGTTCTATATTCACATTTTCAATCCACTTATTAGTTTTTAGCTGCTGAATCCATTTGCTCAATGAACCTTCCTTATTTGTTACGCCTTCGATTACTATCAATTCCTTATCGTAAAAGAGTTGCTTATCCTCCCTCATCCGCCCTTTTAATGGGTGTACCTGTAATTTCGTAAGGTGAACATCACTTGGTACAATGCTCCCAACCTGATCGCAATAAAAAGCAATAAGTTTATTATCTGTAATCTGGTTCTCTTTTACAAATTCCTTCTTTGTATTTAATTCTTTTTCAAGAGCACTTAAATGCTCCAGCATTTTTTGGTTTTTATTATACTGAAACTGTAATGCCGGTAATCCATCTGCATAAGATGTGTATAGAATATAGTTACTCAAAAGCACGATAAAGAAGAATAAGATACCTCCAGCTACTAACCTAAAGAAGGTTGTTTTATATTTCCCGGCTATTCTATTTTCTATAAGAAATGGAACCTTATTTCTATCTAATCCCAAATTATTTCCCGTCAGATGATCCAATACAGAACAATAAACAGCAAATACATCACTATCAATTTCTTCACCTGAGAAAGCAATTTTACCAGATTCTTCTTTATCCGTTCTTCTTAACCCATTCAGTCCATCATCGGTTATTTGCAATTCCCATCCGGGAATTATTATGCGATCATTAACAGCCTGAATATGGGAACCAAAAAGATCAATAGCGAATGGTCCAAAATAACAGGCAGCAATCAAAAAACCATTCTCCTGTAATGCGGTTATTAATGACTTTACCTGATCTTTTCGACCGATCGAAACATACTTCTTCTCCTTCTGTAAACTACTGGTCTGCACCCAAAAATCACTTACATCAATTCCTGGGAAAAGTTGTTTTTCAATTGGTTGATTTTCATTATTCGTCAACAAAGACTCCTTATGCAAAATTCCTTTTCCGTCAAGTAAAACTACGACCGGATACTTTCCAGTTACATAGGTTGATAGTTGATCAATTTCACCGTTATACCGAAACGTCTGCTTTATTTTAACTGTATCCTTTTCCTGGCTTATCTCACAACCCGCCAACTCAATTCCATGGTCTGTATAATTTACGGACAAACCAATGTAACGACTGGCGCGAATCTGATGATATATTTCCTGAAAGCTTAAGGACATGAATCAATAAAGTATCGTTGGTTGAATAAAAACATTTAGCCGCGAATCTGATTTAGATTTTGTACGGCTACTAAAAAACCACTTAATGACCGGGATTCTAGCTAATAAGGGTATTCCTTTACCTGTATCTTGTGTTGTCATCCGATCAAGTCCACCAAGCAGTACCATCTCCTGGTTTTTCACCCTAATTAAGGATTTAAAATTTCGACTCACTGAACCCGGAGGCGAATCCTCAAATTCCCTTGGTGTAAATTCTGATTGTTGCACTTCTATTTCAAGTGTTACCTGATCATCGCCTGATACAACCGGTAGTATGTTTACGGACATATCAGCATTAATTGGTTTCCAGGTATATGAATTTGATAAGGCCGGATTTTGAGATCCGTAATAATTACTTTGTTCTTCTTTGTAATATTTGGTCTCACCACTACTTAAGCTGGCTTTGCATCCGTTTAGGGTTGACAATTTGGGTGTCGAACGAACATAGATATAGCCATTATCCTCTAAAGCCTTAATTGCCAGATAAAAATCAGGATTGACCTTTCCTAAGTTTACCCAGCCGAAACTCTCAAATTTTTTAAAAATGCCATTAATTTGTTTGGTACTCAATTGGTAGTCAATCCCAGGCATTATTGTTTGTTTCGAAGGTTCAGGATTATCTCCAAATCCGGCATTTATACCAGTTGTAATTCCCTTGCTTTTATTAACATCAACTATTAACACCTCAATTAACACAACCGGAATTACCTGGTCTATATCTATAATGAAGCTCTCCAAACGATCCACAGCCTCTTTGTTGCCCGACAGAAACAAACTATTTAATTCAGGATATTCAACAATTGCTACACCTTCTTTTAAATTCTCAGGAATGCTATTCAGTATGCTCTCAATGGTTCTGTTCTGCAAGTAAACATGTTTGTCAACTCCAAAATCACTGTTCAGGTCATCAACAAAGTAGTAAACATCCTTCTCTTTTTTACAACTGTATTTTGTTCCTTTTAGCAGTTTCTCAATAAAATCATCGTAGGATTGTGAGTACATATTAATGGTAATGGATTCATCCATTTCTCCAACGAAAGCATAATTAATTTTTAAACTATCCGATACATATTTTATCAAGCCTGCTACAGGTGCCTCATTAGCAGAAACACTTATTTTTGCCCCATCAGTATAGTCAAACTCCACATATCCTACTAACGCTTCACCGGCTGTACTAAAATCAATATTACTGTTTACATTTTTACTAATTGATTTATTCGTTTCCTGAATCTCATTTAATGCGGAAAGCCTCCATACATTAAATCGTTCTTTTTGAGCTTTCAGGTTATTGGATTTCGCAAAATCGGAAACAGCATTATCAAGAGGCATGCAATAGACATAGGCACTTACATCTTGATTTCGTACATCAAAATCCGGTAATACATTAACTCCGGTTTGTGTGGTGATTGATCGGCAAATTTGAAACAATGGCTGTTCCTCAACATCTATAGTAATTAGTGAATCGACATAAACAACTCCTGTTTTCGTCTCTTTTTTCACCTTATTATCCAAATCAATTTGTGATGCTGAAATATGAATAATACTACCCTGAACTTTGAGTTCAAGGTTATACTGGCGACATAAAAATATTAACAGATCATATACTGCAACATCTTTGAAACTATTAGCAACTTTAAAGTTCAGTCCATTATCAACACTAATATTTATACCAGTACTCTTTGCTACACCCCTTAAAAACTCATTTATACTCAGATCTGAAACTGAAATATCAATTTTATCATCAATGTTTGGATGACCTGCTCTGAATAAGTCCAGTTGCTCTTCAACAAATACCATTCTATCCTGAGCCTGAATAGTGGTCATTGACACAATACTCATGATCAGAAAGCACAATCCATATACTGCTATTTGCAATTTATCCTTCCTCATAATCAACTAATAAGCAATGGCATTATTTCTTCAAGTGATGTTTCTCCCTGTCTTAGTAAATTAACAGCTACATCTTTCATTTTCAGAATACCTGACTGAAGCATATATTCATTAATGTTGACTTCCTCTTTTCGAATTAACCCCGCTACTCTCTCATCAACTGGGATAACCTCATATACTGCTATTCGCCCTTTGTATCCTGTGTAGTAGCACTGGCTGCACCCAACAGCTATATTAGTGGCATTAAGTGCTAACTTCTTCACTTCGGGATGCTCTGCATCATTAACATTAATCGGCACCTCTTTACGGCAGCCCGGACATAATTTCCTGACCAATCGTTGGGCCACTGCCAAATTAAGTGTACTTGCCAGCAAATACCCGGGAATACCCATATCAATCAACCGATTGACTATTTCCCAGGCAGAGTTAGTATGAACTGTTGATAAAACAAGGTGGCCGGTCAATGACGCCCTTATAGCCATTTGAGCTGTTTCTTTATCACGGATTTCACCCAACATGATCACATCAGGGTCCTGACGTAAAAATGTGCGCAGTGTTCTCGCAAAAGTGAGCCCGATATCTTCCTTTAACTGTACCTGGTTTATACCTTCTAAAGTATACTCAACCGGATCCTCAATGGTCAGTATATTGGTTTCATTCTTATTAAGAACTTTTAATGTAGAATACAATGTGGTGGTTTTACCAGAACCAGTGGGACCACTTATCAGAACTATTCCATGCGCCTTCTGTATCCCATTTTTATAATCCTGCAACTGCTTATCCGTTAAACCAAGTTTCGCAAGATTAAGCTCTGTTGCATCCTTTTTAAGCAGACGCATTACTATTTTTTCTCCAAACATGGAGGGAAGTACCGATACGCGAATATCAATCTTATTATCCTGACTAAATAAAATTCGTCCATCCTGAGGAAGTCGCTTTTCAGAAATATCAAGGTTGGCTTTTATCTTAATCTTATTAATCAGCGATGGATATTGCTCTTTACTTAGAATATACTTTTCCAGCAACTTACCATCAATCCGAAATCGAACCCTTGCCTTCTCCTCATATATTTCAATATGAATATCACTCGACTTTAATGAAGATGCTTCATCAATTATAGAAGTGAGAAAATCATTCTCCAGGTTGAGCTGTTTTAATTCCCCATTCTGATTATTCTCAATTTTTCTGTAATTTCTGCTTAATAATGTTACCAACTCTTCTTCAGGTATTGGTATTAATGCAATGGTCCGTCCGAGTATTAACTCTAATTCATCTTTGAAGCCTTCAGGTTGATGCCCTTCATTAGCATACAATTCCAAAACACTATCCTCAACACTTTTGGGTACAACTGAGTAAAACCAAGCCTGCTCTGCAGTGATTATTTGTTTTGTAGCTGTATCAATTTCCTGATGCATCATAGAAATAAGCTGAATATAAGCTCTGCCATTAAATCATCGCGATATTGCCAACTATGAATACCAAGTACACTCAATAATTCAAAGCACAAGACTAAAATGGCCTGGCCGCCGGCGAGTGGTATGGTAGTATTGCGATTGCCGGATACGAGTATATACAACCCAAAAATGAGGAGTAATAGCATTATACTGAGCACCTGAAACACAATAAACATAAGTGGTGAAAAATAGATGGCACTGATTAATAAAAACAGTAAATCGCCAGCGCCAAAATATTGATCGAGAATTTTTATAAGACGCCTGTTCTTCATCCAGTAATAAAGATGCACCCCTCCAAGCAAAAACATGATTGACAGAATGTTTACCCCGGTATTAATGGCTAAAAGAGAAGTATCATAAAGGCTGGCTGCCCGCACAATCATTGCAATAATAAGCCCCAGATACATCCATATAGGAATTAAACGGCTTTTTAAATCGGTATAAAACATACCTGCCAAAAATGACATTGTAATAACAGGGATAACCATTAATCCTTTATTATTTCTTTCAATTGCTTTTCTTCATTAATTTCCCAGGTGTTGAAATTACCATCACCATCGAAATCTACCACTGCAGTAGCACGCGCTTTAAATCCTGTTACAGATGCATCAATTATCTCTATACGATAATTAGCATTGCCGCCTTCTGTAACTAATTTTTCATGTTCAAAATCTATTTCAGTCAAGTCATCGGAATAACGTGAGTGCATATAGAAATTATTCTTTTGCAACATATGAACATGTCCTAACTGAATTTGTGCCTCGGTGCTTTTGGCTTTAGAAATAAGTGGCATCAGGTTCGGAAGAGCCAACAACACAAGTATGCCAATAATTACAAGAACGATTAATAGTTCCGTTAAACTAAAGGCATGTAGCTTCTTATTGAGACTAACCTTTACTTTCATTTTGCTAAGCTTAAGTTATTGACATTTAAAGAATCGCTGGCAGTAATTGTTGGTTTTAAATCAATGTCGTAGTAAACTGAATCATACTTAACCAACGAACCTGCAGCCCAGTCAACTATAAAGCCATATAAACCGATAATATTTAGTAAACTAACTTTATCAAAACTGGTCTCCAACTCAATTCTTTCAGTTTCATACCCTTCCTTTACTATTTCCACCTCTTTCTTTTTCATACGGTTCTTAAGTCGTATGTCCTGATTTGTCGAACCTACATGCTCACCATTAACAAAGATCTTAGCATTCTCGGGGCTTGAACTAAAATAAATAGTATTACCCTCGCCCGACAGAAGCGTTGCACATGATGAGCACATTATTATCAGAACAAGAGCAAGAGTGATTTTACAATACTTCATATCTATTTTGTTTTTTCCTCTGTAAATAAATTATGAAACTTATATTTCTTATCGTGTTTTATTCTTTTTATCCATTTTTCGTCGCAGGCAAAGTATTTGGATAAAAGCTCCTTATAATTTTTTCGCTTCAGAATATCAACAAATTTGTTGCCATCGTACAGGTAATAAACATTAGGATAGCTTGTACTTCCTGTGCCATTACTATTAACTGTTGTTTGTTTGTAAGTTCTTTTGTAGATAATACTGCCACATCCTTCTTTCACTATGCTCATCAAGTCATTGTCTGACTTCTTCTTATCTGGAATAATTGCTTTAAGGTAGAATTCTTTATCTTCTAATTTCATATAAGAAATGGTGTCACACCGAAATTTAAGTTTCTTAAACTTCTTATTCTTCAGCTTGTACAAAGCCGATCTTTTGTAGGGACCATAAGTGACTAATTCAATATCTCCCCTTACAGTATCGCCTTTCAGAGTAACAACATAACCAGCTTCCTGAGCCCTCGTAATTCCCACTAACATTAAGCTAATAAGCATTAATAATAATACTTTCCTCATTTTAATATTTATTTATAAAATATACGGGTGCAAACATAAAACAACAGCAGGGTCACCTCGCGACCCTGCTGTTGTTTATATGTCTGAATCAATTAGAACAGGATGATCACATAATAACAAAAGATGCTTCTATTTGAAGGCTAACAGTTATTTTACCCGGATTCAACAGGTATTTCTCATTCAGCATCATACTGTGTTTTACCTCACCCTCTTCATACCAATTATGCAAGTTCGATCCTTTATCCGTAAGCGAATAAAGTCTGCCTAGTTCTACGCCAGCCATAGCCGCATATTCAGCTGCTTTCTTCTTAGCTTCCAAAAAGGCCTGGCTACGCAATTGGCTTGTATATGTTTCCAGGTGCTTATGCCGAAAATAAACATTAGCGATATCGGTAAATCCTCGTTTGACCAATTCAAGGTATATTTTATTCAACAGTTCTATATCCTTAACTGTGACAACAAAGCTTTTGCAAAACATCACTTCACTGGCGTTCAATTTAAGCTGAGCTAATGTATGTTCCAGCCCTTTGTTATCTATAAACTTAATGTCCATATCTTCCTTTGCAAACAGGAACGCCTCATTGATATTAGATACAGTACTGATTGCATTTGCTTTAGTAATATCAACAACAATAATCACTTCGTCGGGCAATACTTCAACTGTTGACGACTCCTCAATAGTAATTAAAGGTGGTAATGGCTGACAAAGATTCTGTGCACTTAATGCCGAACCAAGCCAGGAGATTACAATAACAATACTGAATTTTAAACTGCTAAATAGCTTCAAACCTTTATTATTCCAATTCATAAAACTGCAGAGTTAATTAAAAACAAAACGTGAGGTCCAATGAAATACTCCAGGCCTGCGTGGTAAAATTAAAATCCTCAGTTACTTCGTTTATTTCATAAACACTCTTCAGGTATTTTGTGTAACGCAAGCCAACAGCACTATACTTTTCATCAATAAAACGTGTGTTGATACCCAGCACATAAAAACTATTGTTTTTCCTCACAGCTGCAAACTCATCATTCAATTGGCGATATTCATGTTCTTCCCACCAGCCGTAATCATACTTTAGTACACTTGAATCGGTAAGCATTCGTGAGCGAAGCCCACGACTATAACCAAATCCGCCAACTAAATTCACACTGGTCAGGCCTTTTTTACCATCATATTTAAATAATCGGGTATTAAGCATGAGTGGCAATTCAATCGTATGGATCACAAAATCATGATCACCCAAATCAGAATTCTCATCTTTAAACATCCTGAAGTTATAGGTTAACTCCGATTGTATCGAAAATATGCTGCCTGAAAAAGGCTTGTACAAAGCTAATCCTCCATGAAAGGCACCATGATAATTGGTCAATCCATTATTAGTTAAAGGTTCTGTAAATGAAGAAAACCCTCCCCCGGTTTTAAATCCTAATTTCAGCCGGTTGTCATCTTTATTGTTGCCTCTTGCAATTACCGGGATGCAAAGCATTAAAAGCAATATGAGAGTTGTTAATTTATTCAATTTTCGCATGAATAATTATTTAGTCGATCTTTATTTAAATAAAGCACCAAAATAAACCCTGTTTAGGGTCGCTTCCCGACCCTTAAACAATGTATAAACTCCACCATGATCAACTACATTTTAAACTCTTTCTATCGGATTTGAAACGCAATTATGACTTATACTTTCAATTGTGCAAAGCTGTATTATTTAATCATGCAGGTTTTAATACAACATTTAAGCTGTTAAAATTGCCTTATCAACTCATCGGGTAGAATTTTCAATGATCGAAACTGACATCTTAACCCTGCGACGGCATTAAAATTACTGTTTAGAAGCAACTTACTACTGTTTGTCTTTCACTTAGTACTGTGGGACTTTCACTAATAGCCGTGAATCTTTCACTTACTTACGTATGACTTTCACTTACAATTGTGCAGTCTTAACTTACAGTTGTGTGGTTTCAACTTACACCCGTGTGACCTTGACTTACAACTATGCAGATTCAACTTACTATTGTGTGATGTTGACTTAACGCGTTTGCGCCTTGACTTAAAAGTTTTGGTACCGACTTAATGCTTTTGAGCGCTAACTTAATGGTACTTGGCATTAACTATGATAGCAGAAGGTTCACTTAGTGCTCTTTAATATAAAAATTCCTGATCCCGAGTTTATTCGGGATCAGGATTTCCTAAGTTCGTTTAATGGTTGATACTATTGCCTTGCGGAACGCGAAAGGATTCGCGCACCAGCGGGGGGAGAGGGGGCGAATACGGAAAGAATGCATATAAGATAGCAGGCCCTGCGCGGGCACACTAACAACAAAGCCCTGCGCTTAAAGTACACAGGGCTAAATATTATTTTTGGAGTTACGTTAAAGGTTTTTAGTAAGTGACCTTCACTCATTTTCAATTTCTGTCGAAAACCTTAAAACATAACAGATGTTTACGCTTTATAATATAAATAAACCATACTTTTCATCCTTTTTAAACAGTTTATTGAATTTCAACTTCTTATTATGGTTAATTTCTTTAAGCCATTTTTCGTCACATGCGAAATACTTACTTAGCAATTCTTTATAATTCTTTTTGGAAAGCTTTGCTACAAATCTGTCACCCTCGTACAAATGATAATACGTCATTTGTGTACCACCACCTGGAGTAGTGCTGAGACTATCATATGTCCTGCCCAACACCATATTGTTACAAGCGGATTTAGCGACGAAATACAATGCTTTTTCTGACTTTTTTTTCTCTGGATTTATCAGCTTTAATATATATTCATTGTCCCCTTGCTTCATGTAAGCTACTTCATCCCCGCTAAATTTCAACTTATCATGCTCTGCGTTTTTAAGCTTATATTTACCAGGAAGCACTGAATTTGGTAATTTTACACATTTAATTTCTCCTTTAATGGTATCACCGTTTAACTTCACAATAAAATCGGTGTTTTGTGCCGTTATAATAGTGAACGACAAAGCTAAGATTACACTTGCAACTATTTTTTTCAACATGATTGTAATTCTATTTTAATTATACTTGGGTGCAAAGTAAAAACAATCCGAGGGTCGTGTGGCGACCCTCGGATTGTTTTATAATCTCTGTTCTGAGCAGCATTAAAATGCAATAACGCCCAAAGGCAAAAATACTACCACCGATAAGACTTCCAGCTCTCCTGAATAATATCTGACACTAAATAAACATAAATTTCAGGATTACGCAGATCTGCAGGGCTTTCCAACAACTCATCGGATGAATATAAACAGCTTGTTAATATTCATTCGATGAGTGCTTGCCCGTCACGCACGTTTTACTCTGCAAGGTGAGGTAGCTAAATGCGTAAATCGAATAACAAAGCAATATTTCTACTATTTGTAGTGTCATATACTGTCCTTCTTGATCCTTTATTTGATAACCAGTAGTTATACGCTACAATATAAGCTAATATTATCTGTTAGTTGCAAACTAACTTTTGGGACGAACGAAGTCAGAGACTTCTTCATGACTTTAATATAACACTTCTGATAATAGCAAATCCCCCCAATAAAATAAACAAAACAAGGGTAACAGATACATACATTAAATACGACTTACCTCTTTCATTCTTCTTTATTTGTTTATCGTAAGCAACAGCAATATCTACATATCTTCTTCTTAAAATTAAAAAATAATAATGCACAACAGTTGAAGTAAAAGTCAAGATAATCAACCATAAAAACATATTATAATATTTTGGGAAGAAATGAGGTTCAAGATCCAATAAGCATATCAGTTCATATATAATTAGAACGTTTATAAAGTGACACAAATTTAAAACAAAAATCATAGTTGTCACCTCTTCTTTTTTATTTCTATATTTCACTGAGCATTTATCCAACTTTCCTATTGCACTGATCAGTATTTTCTTGTAAAAATTCATATTTAAACGTAATAAATAAGTTAGATATTTATCTCACTCACATCCAACTTTATCAGATCATTTCTTATCCAATCATTTTGATAAAGTATAATTATTTAATTAGTAATACATTCATTACCAATTCAATAAAAACTAATTAATATAGATCCAATACTAACTATTATAAATTCAGCATATTATTGACCTTTCTCACTATGAACCAAAACCCTCGCTCGGCGAAGTCTCTGACTACTTAAACGTGATTACCGGTAATACCAAAGGTTCGATTTCCAGAACTGCAGATAAAGATGCATAATTTCTTGTGCTGGAGTATAAGTAATCTTCCTCATTCTGTACTATTTTAGCCCGAACCGGATTTTGATGAATGTATTCAATCTTTTCTGCAATAAATTGGTTACTGCATAGATGGATAGCATGATTCTCATGTGTCCATACCTGATACTTGCTATTACGTTTATGCTTAGCGGCATTAAATCGAAATTAGTTGAGTAGCCACTCTCTTCTGCTTTCGGGCATCATTTCAATTGTTTCAAGCATTTTATTAGAGGTGTATTTCTTAAAGTCTCGTATTGTTCCGCTTAAATCACCAATACTGCTTTGTGACACCAAATGCACATGATTACTCATTATAACGTAGGCAAACACTTGCAAACCTTTATTGTGAATGCAATGACGAAGACTATCAATCACGATGTCGCGATATACCGGCCTGGTAAATATATCAACCCAATCGACTATTTGTAGTGTTAGATAATATAGTCCGCTTTGATCCTTTATTTGATATCCGGTAGTCATACATTGCAATGTAGTGAAAAAAGCTAATGCTCGATATACAATGTATCAGGGATTCCCTCAATACGGCTTCACCTGGTGACATATAGGAATTTTTAAATTCCTAATGACAGATCTCAGTTTATGAAAAAGCCTTGCAACATTACAATGCAAGGCTTTATTATTTGCGTTACTATGGTAGTTATAAACTACCTGTTACATACGACGTAGATACATTCTACGCCGAGCTGTGTTCGTCATTTAGTGACTACTGTGAAGCGGAATCAATCTTTTACCAAATAAATATCTCCATCATGGTCTGCCACTATAACATACTTTAATTTTGAATCTATTGGTATTGCCATCATATCTATTCCATCAAAACCAGGGTCAATAATAAACTCCATAAATTCCAGCAGTTCTTTTTTACTTAGTTTAGTTACTTCTCGTTTGTCAATTTGGCTTTTTCCTTTAACAACCCAAGCATCGTGAAATAGATAATACTCACAATCAACAATTAAATCACTACTGTAAATATCTTCATCAATTTCAATCCAGTTATTAATTCTAGTCCTATTTCCATTTAAATCCCTCTGACTAAATATAAACGATTCTATTTCTTTAATAACCTCGCCTTTATGGGGATCAGTTAATTGTACTCCTGGTAATTTTATCATATTCGTTAATTTGGTATATCATAAAAAATATGTCCACCGGCCTTTCCATCTTTCCACTTAACATGATTCAAATCATTAAATCCTCCATTTCCACCTTCTGGCACATTATGCTGTTCATACCCTTTCTTATACTTTAGTCCTTTTTTTCTTCCTACATATTGTTTGTACCTATTCATTAATCCTCTAGTTTCTTTAAGAAACCTTAAGGCATCAGAACTTGTTGGCACTCGCACATGAAACCTACCCTCACCACTATTCTTTACCAATTCTACAGCATCATCCCAAGCTTTTGTACCTGGTTTAATAACTTCCAGCTTTGAAGCTAACTTGTTTATTTTTCCAAGTAATACCGCTCCTTTCAATCTCGCACTTAAACCTGAAGCACCATTTAGACTAAGTCCCTTAGGTTTCTTATACTTTCCTTTTAATAGTATTGCGGCCGTGGTGACGAGTGATACAGATAACTCAACTTTTTGTTCTTCGGTTCCATTTGCATAAGTATCAGCAACTGCACTTGGAAGATTTATAAGATTATTAGGTAATTGTTTTACTTCTTCATATGCTTCAATATACTCACTTTTAACGTCATCCCACGATTCGAAACTACCTTCCCCTCTTTGTATAGGGGCCAAAGCTTTAAGGGTCTCTCCAATATTATTTACAACAATAGGTGCATAACTCTCCTTATAAAGTTGCTCTATGGAGTTCATAGTCAATATTATACTAGACGGTTGTGTTACCATATTAGACGTAGTATTAGCATTGGTTGTCGGAGGGGTAATTTCTTCCCAACCAAGACCTTCACCTCTATTTCTAAACATCCTACCGTTTTTATCAGTGTATGTATCTCCTTTTGCCGCTTTACCTGAATTTGCTGTATTTTGGTCAACAGATTTATCTCCCAATGGATCGATTAGAGCAATTGGATTACAATCCATACTACAATAAGAGCTTTGCCACGGGAACACTTCCGGATCTGGGGTTTGCCAGCGCCCAATACGTGGATCCAAACTTCTAAAGAACGTTGTATAGCCAGTTCCTCCGGCGAGACCGTTGTCGCGCTCACTGCCCTGATACCCGTAACGGTAGGTCTCTGCTACAAAGCTGCGCCCCGGCATATCCATACCATATGGGTAATAGTCGTGTAAAGATATAATTTCTGCCTGATTCTCATCATTTTTCTCTCCACTTACCACAGCACGTACTGTTCCCAAGTGATCGCTTAGTTCGAAACGAAGCTGGCTTAAATTCACACGAGAGGACTCGTGCGATAGCGGTGATTCGTGCGGCAGCAGCGTTGTTATTAGCTGGTTAGCAGCATAACTACCCAGTCGACCGCTGCCGTATAGCATAAAGTCGTTTAGTACGGTTGTACGCTCACCAGCCGTGTGTGTATGGGTATAAATGGCCATTGGCACACCCATAGCATCATAGGCGTAATACGTTTGCGTATAGTCACCGTTAGACTTCAACTCTTTTTTACTGAGTCGCAGTTGCATGGCATCATAGGCATACTCCACAGTAGGCTTGCTGTTATCGGTTGGTACCAGTCGGCATATTTTGCCATAGGCATTGTATTCAATGCGTGCTATGCCATCGTGCCTGTTGCTTACCAATCGTCCCATGGCATCGTAGCTGTAGTTATGGCTGGCTGCATCACCCAGGTTAAAGACTCCCTGGTCTTCCATATCGGTAGCCACAGAAGCGGTTGTTACCGCATCGTTTACATGTAGCAACTGGTTATTCAGCTTCAGTGTAGTACCATCAATTACCTGCGTGGCATACTTATAGGTCATATCATCGAGCATTGCCCCACCTGCCATGGTACGGCTCAGGCTCATAATGTTGCCATTGGCATCGTAGCTAACATTTACAGCATAATCATTGCCTGTCATACCAACAACATCGTCTATGCTATTACCGGTACTTGTTTTACTGCTGATAAAGCGGTTCAGCAGGTCGTACTGGTAGGTTTGTGCCATCACATCGCCATTGTCCATACCCACCTGGCTAAAGGCCGTATTGGTAATGGTACTGCTAATGTTACCGCTGTACAGATTGGTGCTGCCGGTTGGTCTTGGCATTTCTGCATTGGTCAGACCTGTATCCTCACGCGTATAATCACCGTCATAGTAGTGAAGAGCTTCGGCAAACACATCACTGGCAAAGTCAGATCTTTCATCACTTTCGGTCATAATACCAGCCGGGTTGTTAATGGCTTTTAACCAGCCATTAATATTATACACATAGTCCACCTTCTGGATGTAATCGCCCAGCTGTTTGTTCTTCAATGGTCCATGCAGGTAGTATTCGTACTCTGCTACCTGTGTCCAGCTTTTGTTATCACTTGGTGTGCGGCTAACCACTACCTTGCTCAGGCGGTTATCGGCATCATAAAGATAACGGTGCGCAAAGGTTTCGCCTGCCACATCTTTTTGGTAAATGATCTGCTCAACACGGCTGGTTAACGGACTGTAAACGTAATCAACTGTTGTATGTTTTACTTCTCCGTTAATGGTCATCTCCTGCACTGCCCAAATGACACGTCCGTGTACATCGTAGCTAAAGTAGGTAGCACCGGCGTTGTTATACATTTTGGTTAAGCGTCCGCTTGTATATTGCTGCGTATAACCTTCCAGTACTTCAATTGGTTCATCGTAGCTATACCAGGTTTGTTCGTTACGCTGTGCAGCATCACCTGCCCAATTGGTATTATCTACATAGGCCATCAGGTAGTTATTATTCCACGGTACCTTCTTCTGTTCATCTGCCTCCTTCACCTGATCGCTCAGGTAGCGTTTATCAACCTCTGTAATACCTAATATACCCTGCGGTTCATATTTATAGTCAATACGATAGGTGTAATCAATTGAACCATCTGGCTTACGTTTAATCACCTGTGTTATCTCACCGGTTACCGGATCAATTTCATCTACGTATTGTAATACATCCCATACTTTCACCTCGGTAACTTTAACATTACCTACCGGCTCGGTCAATACTCCTACTTCATTTATACGTCCTGTCTCTTCATCGTAAAGTGTGTAGTTCATTTCAAAGGTACCATCTGTTTCACCTGTTTCTGCAGCTATTTGAATAGCATTACGCGAGAAGCGGATACGTCCGGCCTTATCGTAATAGAACTCTGTTTTTCCTTCATCAGGCGACTCGTAGCTGAGTGTGTATAGACTGTTAGACTCATACTTACTCTTCATACCCATATTCTCACCCTCTGCATCATCCTGCATATGCAATGGTATACGTTGCAAGTTGGCTTCATCATCCGGATTGATATAATCAATTCCTTCAGGTGGCACTGTGGCAATCAATCGGTTACCAAAGTCATACTTATAGATGGTGTAATGATAGGTTCGCTGCTCATATGAGATATCGAAGTTTTCGTTCATATTTCCGTAGCAGCTGGTCATATACTCATTACGTATCTCATGTTTAATGTTACGGATAGAGTCAGTGATGTACTGTGTGTAGGCACGTTCAAAGGCCATCTCACAGTTATTCAAACAACTGGCCTCCATTTCCATGTCCATCAGATATCGCTCCAGTTCACCAAGATCCATAGAAGCTGTTTCTATAATAATTTCTTTACAGCGGGTAAGACGCTGTTCCATATCAGCCACATCAGGATAAACAATCTCCATGGTTTCCATTACCCGTACTTCCCTTTCTGCGTAGTCGGGTAATAGTTTACCTGGGTTATTCTCATCTTCGGCTGCTTTCTCCATATTAGCTTTCAACTCCTGGCAATAAGCCAATTGATCATCCCAGGCTTTTATCTCCGCCTCATCTCCACCGTCTGGTCGTGGTCCAAGTGCGTCAATACAGTTCTGTTTTTGTTCCTCCCAAAGCGTATTGGCATATTCTTCGGGATCATTCAGTTTCAATCACCTGTTGTAAGCTTCCTGGGCATCAACAAGCGCTTTTTTGAACTGCGATATTATAATGGTTGGGAACTGACTAACATCATAGGTCATCTTCACCATACACTCTTCGCTTAAAGGCGAGCAATTGGTACAAGCATTGTCAGGGTCGCCCTGTGGTTGCCAGTCCTCCATATTCATCACCGGGCTGGTCACATCCAGTTTAGTAAACAGGAAGTCAACCAGATGATAGCTTAAGGTATCCAGCAACTCCTGATTATATACTACTTTGTCATTTTTATCATAGGTACGTTTACCGGCCTCGTCCAGTTCACACAGCTCATCAGCCGTATATGGGAATCCTTTACCAGCTTCGATGCTTGCCTCCCACTTATTAAGCAAATATTCAACACCGTTCAGTAATGAATCAGCTACCTCATTGGCATTATCCATAAATACACTGTTGCAGCTTTCGCAAGGTGTTGATTTGGCATTATCAGGATCTGTACAACCACGCATGCACATATCGTAGTCAAAGTGTGCATAACGTTCCTTTAAGGTTGCATATTCTTCATATAACAGTACTGCCCTATCATCACTCAGATAGTTATATAGATCCTCGTTTAACGGATAGAAATGGTCTACCAATCGGTAGAAAGGAAATTTAAACAATTTGCCGACATTAAAGGTATAGCCCGAGTTCTTTATCTCTTCCTTCACCTCCAACATCTGCTGTTTGATCTCATGATGATGCTTTTCGCACATTTCTTTACAGTCAACAGTGAAGTCGTCCTCATCAATTTCACAATTCATCATGCAATCGCCATTGATTACCACTTTAATCAATTGGTAACCACTAGTTTGTAATCTATCTATAGGCTCATTATCGCGCAACAATGGCATTGACGAGCTTGTCAGATCAGCACCCTCAACAGCTTGAACAGTGTAACTGTATATTTCAATATTCTCTTCCTTGAGCTGCACCATGTAGTTACGGTCGTAAGCTGCGATAAACGCCTTGTAAAGGTCGGATGAAGTACTCAGCAGATTACCTTCAATCACATCCATCAGCGGATATTCTTCGCGCATAATCTGACGTCCGTACTTGAAATAACCATCCAGATCGGTCATGTAGAGGGTATGATCTCTTTCCTCTAAACGAACTTCATCGGCATATTTTACAATCTTACCATTATTACCGGCTTCACGCGGGTCAACCTGACCTGAACAGACTGTCGTTATCAGGTTCTTGATCTTATGGTTACCGGCGTCGGCCAGCATAATATCACCGTCATTACGTACTAATATGCCTGCAGGATTATTAAAACGGGCAATACCAAGGTTATCTTCGGTGTCATCCACATCGCCTGATGCTCCGCTGGCACTGCCACAGATAACTCCTGCGCTCACCGGCGTCTGACTGTAGTCAATACTGATTATGTTGTGATCTCCGCTGTTGGACACAAATACATGGTTAAATCCGTCAACACCAATGGATACCGGCTTATTAATTCCCTCACTGCTTCCGGCCAGGGAATCCCATGTACCGTCCTGGTATTTCCTGTAGATGGTATTCCCCTGCATATCGGCTATAAACAGGGTTCCATGCTTATCAACCGCCACATCAGTAATACTTGTCAGTGGTAACGCAGCTACATCAATAACTTCCAACTTATTTTGGCTAGTAATGCGGTAAAGACCATTATTTTCACTGGCTACATAGATGTTTCCTTCCATATCGGTACAAAGCCCGGTTGGTGCCGCAAAGTTGCTAACCATTGTTCGATTGAGCACTTCTGTCACCTCACCATCTAAACTCAATCGTACCACCCGGTTTCTGCCTTTATCAGCGACAAATAACATTCCTCTTGCACCATAGGCCGGTGCATTACTATAGACAATATCCGATGGATGATTGAACTGAGTAACCGGACTATTATTCGTTCCCGCCACCGCAGGTTCACCTGCAAACAAACCTACTTCACCAAGTCCCTCAACAATTCGGATAACATGGTTACCTGCGTCAGCTATGTATTGCTTACCATACTTATCGATGGCCACACCCATTGGCATAAAGAACGATGCATCGTCCATCATTCCAGATGAGTAACAACCACCACCATCACCATATAAGCTGAATGCTTCATAACAGTCAATATCCGGTACCCAATCCTGCATATGCTCTTCGGTGTAATTATCCCGCAACAGGTAATAAGCTTCGTGTTTGAAATACTCGCCTCTGAACTGCTCCTTAACATCCGCTGAATTGGCACGCAGCATCAACTCAATATTGTCTGACGCTTCCTGAAGTATATCAACTCCTGATTCAGCATCCTTCAATGGTGTGATGGTTCTTTCAACAGTAAAGCCTGCCGGGCCATTTAAGATTAACTCTTCGTTGAAAACCTCTACCTCTTCATTATTACCTCCACATACACTTTGTGATGGTATCAGTTCATTAGCATACTCATATTCAACAACACCTGTAGCATTATTGGTTATTTTGACCAATACATTGTACTTACACTCCTGGCAAAGATCACCGGTTTCGCTGTTCATAAAGCTGCTTAGCTCCAGTGTATAATGCAGTTTCACTTTCACCTCGCCATAAGGAATATCAAAGCGTGACACGGCTGTCTCGCCCAACGCATTGCCATCGAACATACCTGCCTCCAATGGATTGACATGGATTGTGTAAGCTTCCATTCCCGGCTCATCCAGCTGTTGAAGTCCATCCAGGTAAGCATCTGTCATGGCTGTGGCAATAACTTTACCTTCATTATCCTTGTAAGTAATATAGCCCACCCCGTCAGCATCATAAGTCATCGTTTTGCTGATGGAAGCTAAATCAATGGCATCCACATAGTTTTTACCAAAGGCATGAATCAGTTCTTCTTTGGTTGGTTTACCGTAGAAGTGCTTATTCTCTTTGCCTCCGTTCATCCTGAATACTTCTCCAGCTCCATTGGTACTTAAATAGGTCCGGTTAATCGGACTCTTATAAGCAACATTATAGACGTATGGATAACCATTGGCATTATCTACAAAGTCTTCCACGCTGTTGTTACTGTAGTAGTGTCCCACAGTTCCTTCACTCTCATTCACCTTTGGTGCATCCAGTAAGGCCGTTAATCCAGTTGCCTGATTCTGTACTACTTCCCTGTCGAAATGTTCGGTGCTGAAATCATATAGAGTATTACCTTCTTCGACTTCGAAGAAGTTAACTGCGTAGCCAAATTGCTTCTCTAGTTTTGGTGCCGGTAAGGTTTGAACGGTTCCTCCGCCTTCTTCACTGTAAACCATTTCTGCAGTCAGAATCTTTCCTTCGGTATTATTCAGTCCCTGTACCTGTCTGGTTCTTCCCAGACCATCCATATATACAATTCCCTGACTGGTGATACCATCATCCAGGTAGGTTTCAGAATAAACCCAATTGATATTATTGGTATGGGCATTACTTTGCAGATGGTCGAATGCTGTCATTTTTACCCCCGCCGGTTCGGTATAGAAATGTCCGGTACCTGACCAATCTATGATTTCATCGCCATATTCATCCAGCTCATAAACCAATCCTGTCTGCCAGTGCCAGTACTCTTTTACTTGTCCTGAACCAAGCACATCCTGCATATTATATGAACCGGCACCTCCTGCGGTCACATTAACAGTTGCTATTTCAATGCGCTGACCTGCGGCCCAGTCCGGTACCTGAAAGCCCATTTCGCTTTCCATTGATGGCGCAACACGCAGGTAAACTTTGTAATCCGTCAAACCTTCCTGTAATTCAGGTAGTGCGTCATTGTATGTCCAGCTAAACACTCCTGATGCAGGGATTGTTGTCTCCAATTCAAAAGGCGCGGTCAGGTTAATTAACCTGTTATTTGCGTTTAACTCCAATGCTTCACACGATGTATAAGATTCAATCTGCATGCGACACATAGTAAATGTCACCCCTGGAATTTCAGGGTTAGTGATAACACAGAAATAACTTCCATCTTTGGTTTTATCAACATTCTTTATTAATAAATCACCACCGTCAACCTGATAGTTAATACCATCCGATATTACTTTGTCAAACACAATGCCTTTGACTTTATACCATGTGTAGATATTATCAGGGTGTGGGTCATCTACTATTAGATTAACAGCATAATCTTCACCTTGAATAACCTGATGTTTACCACAAGTATATCCTCCATCCAGACGTTGATCATCAAATTCAAAGCGATCATCATTACAAATACTGATAAAGTTGAATATTTTCCAGAAGCTGAAACGGTTACCACCAAACTTAAATCGCTTAATAGCTGGTAAGTCACATAATCCATCCGGAATATCTCCTGATATATCGTTATCGCCCAAATCGACTTCTTCCAGTTCTTTCAAATCCGTTAAACAATCGGGTAGACTTCCGGTAATAAAATTCTTAAACAGGTTTAAGAACCTCAATTTGTTTAAAGTACATATGTCATCCGGTAAATCACCGCTTAGATCGTTGTCAGATAAATCAAGACCAATCACGTTACAATTATCATCTAATTGAACACCATACCAACGTGAGACATCTGGGTTTCTTGAAATATCCCAATCGTTTGTAAGATCATTATCATTTTCCGACTTCCAGTTTTCTCCTCCCAATGCATCGTAAACAGATAATAATGCCATTAATTGCTCATCAGGAACTTCACACGGTTCACTTATGCTTAAGTTAAAATCGCAACTTCTTATTACAATATCTGCTACACTGCTATTGCTTACTTTGCAATAGTACAAACCTGTATCTTCTTCTGATACCCTGCTAATGGTCAAATTACCATTTGTTACCACGTATTTGTCATCGTCTATATCTATCACCAAATCATTATGGTACCATGTGTAAACATTGGATGGATGTTGTTCTGTATCATCCAGTCGAATTGTAAAATCAACATTTTCAGTTGCATTTAACTCTCCACAATCCGACGAATCAGGTAAACGTTGTGGCTCCCAGTTGATATCGATGTTATCGCATTGCAACATTACCTTTATAATGTCCATAAAGCTAAAGCGATTACCACCCAGGTTAACTTTGCGTAGCCTTCTTAATTCACATAAACCATCAGGGATATCACCATCCAAATCATTATCTGACAGATCTAACTCTCTAAGGCCTTCTAAATCAGAAGTACATTCAGGAACTGATCCTTGCAGGCTATTATTACACAGTCGCAACCATTTTATATAACGCAAGCCACAAATTTCGTCACTAATAACTCCTTTTAAGTTATTGTCACATAAATTTAACCCAACAATATTACAGCTTTCATCTACTTCAACTCCGTACCAGTTTCTCACATCAGGATTATTTTCTATATCCCAATCGTTGGACTCATCTCCATCTTTTTCAGAGTTCCATGACGGACCTCCTGCCGCATTATAGAACGCTATAAGGGAGTTAATTTGCTCCTGTGGAATCACACAAGTATTCTGAACTATCACCGTTATTGGTTCACTAAGCAGTACAAAACCCGGCAATTCAGGATTACTTACGTATATGGTATATTTTTTCTGTCCGGTTTCTGTAAAAGTTGTACTAAAATCATTGGTATTATTATCGGCGTAAGTGTAGCTAAAGTCAGGTGCACCTCTTCCCGGACGGTTTCTTCCGCTATACCATTCGTATACATTACCTTCTTCTGCTTCATCAATTTTTATTTCGTAGGTAAATTCTTCCCCTACATTGACATATTTACGTTCCGCTTTACCAAAGCGTTGCTGAGGTGAATATATTGGATACTTAGTATCTAAACTGTTTAAATAATCAGCATGCGGAAGTAAGTCTTCAAAGGTAAATTTATTGTCGCGTATATTAGTTCTATCCACATTACTTAAAATATTTAATGGAATTGACGCATCCATATCATTTAAGCGAGCATAGAATCTGGATAGCATTGGTAAATTACCTAATTCAGGATCAATCTTCTCAGTTAAAAAGTTATCCTGAACATATAAGTATTTAAGCGTGCTTAATGTACTAAATGATGCCGGTACTCCACCTGTAAATTCATTGGATTGCAGGTTAAGCGTTTGAATAGAACTCATGGTTTCGCCCATATATGAAGGTATATCTCCTTTTAAGATATTTCCTTTCACATTTAGTGAAATCAAACTACTCAACCGACCTAGTTCCGCCGGAAGCTGTCCTGTAAAATCATTTACCGATAAATCAATATGCGTCAGCGTTGTTACATCTCCTAAAGCACCTGGTATCTCTCCATCCAGGTAATTCTTTTGCAGGTATAGTTTCTTTAAGCTATTAGATTCTGATAAATCTTCCGGAATATTACCTTCTAAGTCGTTATCATCCAGGCGTAGCTCCGTAAAGTTTTCTAATTCTCCAAAACCGACAGGTATCTCCCCTATAAGTTTAAGCGATCCTAAGTCAAGTACCTGGAGTGTAGGTATTCGTGCAAGTCCCTCAGGAATAGACTGAACCTCAAATGCATTGTTTTGCAAATAGATATGCGTAATGCTTCTGGAGTCTTCTAAGTCTAATGGTATGCTACCTGTAAACTGATTATCGCCTAAATTCAACTCCTTAAATCCTTCTTTGTCTCCAAACCCAAATGGAATATCTCCTTTTAATCCATTTTTAAATAATCTAAGTTTTTCTAAATGCTCTAATTCAACTATAGATTCGTAAACCTGACCTTCCAACTGGTTAGAGTTTAGATATAAATATCTTAAGTAAGGTAATTGAGCCCAAATATCAGGCAGAGTACCTGTAAGGTTATTGGATGCCAGATTTAAGCCAACAACATGACAATTCTCTATATCAACACCTTTCCAATCGGTTATATCATTTTCATCCTTCCATGTTTCATGAGGCTTGTGTTTATCCCTATTTACGTCTTCTGACTTCCAGCCTTCACCATTGGTTAAAGTAAAGAGTGTTTTTAAAGCCTCCAATTCGCTATCTTCTATACAGTTGTTGTTAACTGTAACTGTAACTGTTTTACTCATTAAAGTAAGCTCCGGGAACATTGGGTTTGTTACATAAGCCGTAAATCTGCTTCCCTCACCCTCTAAGAATTGAGCTTTGAAATCATTATCCAATGCTTCGTTGGTAGTTGTATAAGTAAAAGATGGGTCATCAACTCCCGGTTTTTTACCACGTCTATACCACTCGTAAGTACTTCCGGCAACACTTTCATCTATTGATACTTCATGTACAAAGTCTTCATCAGGGTGTACATCATAACTTACATCATCTCCAAAACGCTGTTGTGGCGCATATATTAATCCCCCATCGGTACGACCATTAATGGTGCTTTCATGGTTTTCTAAATCCTCAAAAGTGTATTTATTTCCATTTAATTTACTTGAGGAGCATTCAATGATTGCAACCGGTATATTGCCATGCAAATTGTTTTTAGATAGGTCAACTCTTTCCAGTAAATTATTGGTTCCTAACGATGCTGGTATAGTTCCATCAATATCGTTATTAGCTAAATAAAGCTCTGTTAAATAAACTAAGTCTGCAAGTGATTCCGGTATTGATCCGCCTAGCTTATTATTTGATAAGTTTATAACTTTTAAGTGACTTAACTCGCTGATATAAACTGGCAATTCGCCTTTTACATCTACACCTGAAAGGCTTAGTTTGGTTACATGGCAATTTTCGATGGTTACACCATACCAATTGTTAACCGGATTATCACGATTCCACGTTTTAGATTCATCATATTTATTCCATTTGTCATCTTCAGACTTCCATGTTGCACCTTCTAAATCTTCAAATAACCTTTCCAGAATCAACACTTCATCCTCAATAGAACATTCCGAATTAATAGTAACTGTAACCGGATTACTCTTCAACACTAAATCCGGGAACACAGGATTAGTAACGTAAGCTGTAAACTTACCTCCTTCTCCTTCTAAAAACTGAGTTATAAAGTCATTGTCCGGTTTATCTAACGTAGTGGTGAAGGTGAACGATGGGTCCCCTTTACCTGGTTTCTTGTTATTTTTATACCATTCGTAAGTACTTCCTACAACACTTTCATCAATCAATACTTCATGCACAAAATGATCATTAGGATGCACTTCATAATCTGTTTCCTTACCAAAAGTTTGTTGTGGACTATAAATAAAACCGTCATCAGTACGGTTATTTATAGCTTCGGCATGCGGTTTAAAATCTTCAAAGGTGTATTTATTACCTTTAATATTAACAGAGGGACAATTGATTATTGAAGCAGGAATAGCACCTTCAAAGTTATTATCAGAAAAGTCAACCATGGTCAGCTTCTCAAAATTCTCATATCCTACAGGGATTTCACTTTCTAGACTATTTCCACTAAAGTCTATTACTTCAAGTTTCTCTAATATGTGAAGTTCTTCTGGTAACTGACCTGTAAGCTCGTTATTATGTAATTTAAGTATTCTTAAATGCTCTAACTCTCCAAACTCGCTAAATCGAGGTATTTCACCTTTTAATTCATTATCTCCCAGGTTTAACTCCTCGAGGCTGGTAAATTCACACATAACTTCAGGAATAATACCTGAAAAATTATTACCTGATAACCTCAGTACACGAAGAAATTTCAGATCCTGAAGGTATTCGGGAAGCTCTCCTTCCAAATCATTGCCCGACAATCTTAATTCCGTTACATGACAATCTTCTACAGTTACTCCATACCAGTCACCTACCGGATTATCATCGCTCCATGTTTTTTTATCATTGAATTTTTTTGAACCAACGTTCTCACTCTTCCATCCCGGTCCGTTAGTATCGGTAAAGAATCTCTTCAGTATCTGAACTTCTGTATCAGGCACACAGTTATTCCTATCCGTCACCTGTATGATAAATTGCTGATTTGCTTTAGCATTGTGGTTATCCACAACCTCAATATTAACATCAAAATCAAGGCCTTTATGTTCTTTGCTTGGTGTTCCTGTTAATAAGTAAGTGTTATCTCCTGTCTTGGATAAGCTTAGCCAACTTTCTTCCGGTGTTACTAATCGCACGGTTAACTCATCATCTAGATCTTTATCTGTAACACAAACCGTATAGTTATAGCTGACATTAGGAGCTGCAAGTGACATTTGTGGTTCACTACAGAAAGAAGGTGTATGGTTGATTGAGATAGTAACCGGTTCGCTTTGCAAAGTTAATAGTGCATTACCATCTGCATCTTTAAACTGATTATTGGTCACGTAAACTACATAAGTACCAGCCTGATCTTCTGATAAAGTAACTTCTAAATCATTATTCTTCGTACCATCTGTAGTGTATTCGAATGCCAGTGATTCAGTGCCATTTTCTATATCTTGCTTGTACCATGAATAAGTACTACCTATTATATTTTCGTCAATTTGGATATTGTAGACAAAGGGTTGGCCGGCAATCGCTACCACAGACTCAACCTCACCAAAAGGCTTTTGTGGTGCGTACATAAAATTATCACCTTCCTTATCAGTGTAGTAAGATATTAAATCCTCAAAAGTCATTTGGTTATCATATGACTTTAGCATATTAATCTTTGTCAGGCTTCTATAATCTGCGTTTATGCCTCCCGTTAAGAAGTTCCCCTCAACCTGCATCTGCGTAAGGTTGGCATTAGAAGAAAGGGATTTTGGTAAGTCTCCGGTTAGTCTATTATTTTTCAGTCGTACATGTGTTAGTGACGACATACCATCGAAAATATCTGGCACTTCACCTTCTACTTGAGTATCATAAATATAGAAGTGACGTATACTTTTCAAGCCACTCAATGATGGTGGAATAGTTCCCGAAACATCAGGTAAAAGACAAATAAATAAATCCTGCAAATTTGATAGCTCTCCAATGCTTTCTGGAATTGTTCCGTGAAAGTCATTGTCCCAGAGGGCAAGGGTGATAAGGTTTGAAAGCTTACCCCAAATTGGCGGTATCTCTCCATTCAACTGACAACGCGATACATCAAAATATTGTACACTACTTAAACCTTCAAGTTCGGCAGGCAAAGGTCCTGTCAGTTCATTCATACATAAATAAAACCTTTCCACCTTTGATAATTTACCATATTCAGGTGGGATCGAACCTGTAAACTTATTATTCCAAAGCCATAACTCTGTCAGTTCTGTCAGTTCTCCAATTCTAACAGGTAATGGCCCCCCAATATAATTATGATGAAGTCCAAGACGTTTAAGCCCTTTTAAATCTCCTATTGATTCATTAATGTGCCCACTTAAATTATTTGACTTTAATAAAATTTGAGATACAGAACCACATGTTTCATCAACGGTTACACCATACCAAAAACGAACTGGTAATTCACTTAACCAGTTGGTATTATTCTTCCAGTTATCTCCACCGGTACTATTATATAGATCAATTAATGCTTGTCGTTCTTCAGCAGGTACGTCACAGTGTGAAACATTAATCGTAATCGGTTCACTTTGTAACGTTAATAGTGCATTACCATCTGCATCTTTAAACTGGTCATTGGTTACATAAACAACATAAGTACCAGCTTGATCTTCTGTTAAGGTGACTTCTAAATCATTATTCTTCGTACCATCTGTAGTATATTCGAAAACTGGTGATCCACTATCAGGTGTAGTGCCTTCTCTATACCAAGAGTAGGTACTGCCTACCATCTCTTCATCTATAGTTATATTGAATACAAAAGATTCTCCCGATATCGCATTGACACTTTCCTCTTTACCAAACTTCTTTTGTGGAGGATAATACATTCCAACACCAACCATTTTATAAGCATCGCGGGCATCTATAATTTCGCTAAATGTGAAATTATTGTTACTTACATATAAAACAGCTCCTGTTTCTGACAATTCTGGTGGAATTATACCATTCAAATTATTGAATGAAAAATGAAATATACTTCCATTAATAAGTTTACTTAACGTACCTGGGATAGGACCTCTTAAGAGATTGTTTGAAAGCTTTAAACTCCTCAAGTTAACAAGTAAACTTATTTCATCAGGAATAAACTCAGTGATGTCATTAAAAGATAGGTTTAAGTCTTCTAACTTAGTTAAAGAACCTATTGAGGCAGGTATAGGACCACTAATACTATTATTAGAAAAATCTAAATATTGCAAACTGGATAATAAGCCCAGCTCAGGTGGAATGGCATCAGTTAAATAATTATCAAATAAATACAATTTTTCTAACTTAGATAAACCACCTAATTCTCCAGGTATTGGGCCAGTTAATGAATTAAACGCTAACGATAAGTATTCCAATTTTGTTAATTTCCCAAGCTCCGGGGGAATATGACCAATTAAATCGTCGTTAAATGCAAATCGCAGAAAATTCAAGTTCGAAAGCTGACTTAACCCAGCTGGTATTGAACCATTTAATTCATTTCGTACCAGCGATAATTTGGTAACAGAACAACTACCATCAGCTATATTTTCTTCAACGGTTACTCCATACCACTCACTCACAGGGGTATCAGTTCCCCAGTTTGTATTATTTTTCCAGTTGGGGCCATCTGTCGCATTATATAATGCCATTAAAGCATCACGTTCTGATTGTGGAACACAATCTGCCGGATTAACTACATTAATTGTAATTGGCTCACTTTGTAACGTTAATAGTGCATTACCATCTGCATCTTTAAACTGATCATTGGTCACATAAACGACATAAGTACCAGCTTGATCTTCTGTTAAGGTAACTTCTAAATCATTATTCTTAGTACCATTTGTTGTGTATTCAAATGCCAATGATTCAGTGCCATTTTCTATATCTTGCTTATACCATGAGTAAGTACTTCCTATGACGTTTTCATCTATTGCTATACTATAAGTGAATGGTTCGCCGGATATTGCTTCGTCCGTTGTTGATTGACCAAATTTACGTTGAGGACTGTAACGTAGAGTTTTGCCACTAGGATTATTTAAAGCTATTTGATGCGGAACAAAATCTTCAAATGTATATTTATTATGATTTAAAAGACTATATTCAACTATTGCTCCACCTGGAATTTCCCCTTCCAGATAGTTATTAGAAACATATAAATATTTTAAACCTGAAAGTGAGCCTATATCACCAGGTAACTGACCTGTAAATTCGTTACTTCTTAAATCCAAGGTTTTCAAGTTAGACAACTTTCCTAATCCTGTTGGAATTGTACCTGAGAATGAATTATAAGCCAATATCAGATCCTCCAAAAGGCTCATATCTTCAAATGAGGAAGGAAGGACCCCACTTAAATTATTTACAGATAAATCAATAAACCTTAGTTTTTTTAGATTACCTAGAGACTGAGGTAAATCACCTGAAAATTGATTCCAAGATAAATTAAGATATTCTAAGTTTATCAATTGACAAATACTTTCAGGAATTTTTCCGTCAACGTTATTCTCTAATAAGTCAATTTCTTTCAATTGATTCAAAAAACCAATGTTAGAAGGTAACGAACCTGTAAACATATTTGAATTCAGATATAAAATCTCTAGCGACTCTATTGTTGTTATTTCTGGTGGGATATTCCCTGTTAATGCATTTAAGTTAAAATTTAAGTATCTTAAATAAGGTAGATTTTTAATTTCAGAAGGAATACTCCCTCGCAAGTTATTTCCATTTAATTGTAGCTTTGTTACTCTGCATAGGTCTTTATCTACAGTCACCCCAAACCACTCACTAACTGGCTCTTTAGATCCCCAATTTGTATTATTCTTCCAGTTTGGGCCACCTGTTGAATTGTACAATGCCATTAATGCTTCGCGTTCTGATTGCGGAACACAGTCTACAGGTTGAGTAACATTAATGGTAATCGGTTCACTTTGCAATGTTAATAATGCATTACCATCGGCATCTTTAAACTGGTTATTAGTCACATAAACCACATAAGTGCCAGCCTGATCTTCCGTTAAAGTAACTTCTAAATCATTATTTTTAGTACCATCTGTGGTATACTCAAATGCTAAGGTGCCTTTACCTCCAGTTCCATTCTGTTTATACCACGAGTAGGTACTTCCATCTATGGTTTCATCGATATCAATATCGTAAACAAATGGTTTGCCGGCTATAGCTTCAACTGTTTTTGCTTGACCAAAAGTTCGTTGAGAATTATAAATTAGCACCTTACCATCTTGAACAACCAGCTGTTGTCTATGAGGAATCAAGTCTTCAAACGTATATTTATTAGTACTAATACTGGTTCTGTCTGGCCAGTTTTGAAATGGAATAATACCCTCAAAGAAATTATCACCTAATTCTAAGATGCTTATTTCAGGTAAGCTACCAAGATCTTCCTGAATAGAATGTGTTAATAAATTGTCACTAAGATATAATTCTTTCAGTTTGATTAATTTATTTAAACCTAGAGGAATAGGGCCAGTTAAATTATTATAATTTAACCATAGGTATTCTAATTTTGATAAATCACCTATCCAAAGCGGTATTTCCTCAGACAGATTATTAAAGTTAAGCCACAAAATCTGTAATTCACTTAGATTCTTTAATTGCTCTGGAATACCTCCATGTAATTCATTTGACCTTAAACTTAACCATTTTAAGTTACTAAGATTTCCAAGTGAAGTAGGGATGGGTCCGGACAAGTTGTTCATCCCCAACATTAAATACTCTAGGTTGTATAGTTCTCCTATGGTATTCGGAATTTCTTCGGATAGGTCATTTGATTTTAAATCAATAGAGACTAAAGCATCCAATTGCTTAATGGAATTGGGCAATTGTCCAATTAGATTATTCTTAGATAAGTATAAATATTTGACCCGCTGAGTATTCTCGTCAACTTGTATTCCATACCAATTACATACAGGATTTTCATCACTCCATGTTTTATTCGGATCATATTTTGCATGACCTGGAGTTTCTGAAAACCAATTTTTTCCTCCTGTTGACTGATAGAATTCTCTAAGAGCATCTATATCACTTTGCAAAACAGGACAAATATTCTCAACAACTGTAATAACAAAATCATGAGTCACTTCTACTTTACCGTCCGTTAAGATAAGGTCTATCGGGTACGAACCAACTTGTTCATTCGTAGGAGTACCTGATAAAATTGCTGTCCCATTATCAATAGCCTCAAGTTTTAACCAGGAAGGTAACTCTGTTTTTGAGGAAAGGGTGAGTTGATCAGCTAAATCATCATCCTCAAAGGTTATTTCGTAGCGATATTCCTGATCATTGTTAACACTCTCTTTAGGTGAACTTGTGATTCTTGGTTGATTATTATTAATGACAGAAATTGTAAAAGATTGTGATACATCCACGGTGCCATCATTCACAATCAATTCAACCATATGATCTGCAATATGCTCAACCGCTGGTTCTCCTGATAATTTGTAATTACCCAGCGTTCCTGAAAAATCTAACCAGGTTGGTTTATTCTTTACAGTAACAGTTAATACATCATTTTCATCAACATCATTTACCTGAATATTATAGGTATACTCTGATCCAACATAGGCACTAAGATCAGGAGATGAAATAAATTCCGGCGCATGGTTGGGCTCGGACACAACAAGCTCATAGGTTTGTGTATCAGCTTCGGGACCATC
>NZ_CEXQWX010000003.1:0-66119 GCF_982718395.1 Carboxylicivirga sp. | reverse complement strand
GCGGGTAGCTGTACAGCGCTTCTTTCACGACACCGGTGACCGGTGTGCTGGTGAACACAGGCGCACGGTTGGGCTCGGACACAACAAGCTCATAGGTTTGTGTATCAGCTTCGGGACCATCACTTACTTTGAGTATAACGGTATAGGTACCGGCAGCTGTGATGGTACCTGTTAATGTTGCAGTGCTTGTGCCATTGTTATGGACGACTGAACTGACAGACAGGATATCTGACAGCTCGCCTTCTATTGTAAAAGTCAGGTCATCATGGTCTGCATCGGTCGCCGAAAGCGGGTAGCTGTACAGCGCTTCTTTCACGACACCGGTGACCGGTGTGCTGGTGAAGACCGGTGCATGGTTGGGCTCGGACACAACAAGCTCATAGGTTTGTGTATCAGCTTCGGAACCATCACTTACCTTTAGTATAACAGTATAAGTACCCGCGGTGGCAATAGTACCTGTCAGACTAGCGGTGCTGGTGCCACTATTATTAATTACAGAATTAACAGATAAGATATCTGACAAGTCTCCTTCAACAGTAAACGTTAAATCATCCTGATCTGAATCTGTGGCTGTTAATGCATAAGTATATACTTCATTAGCCACAACATTTGTAACTGGTGTGCTCGTAAAGGTTGGTGGATTATTATTACTTAAAACTGTTATAGCAACTGTTTGTAAAGTCGTTTGTTTTCCATCTGTAACTCCAACTTCAATTGTATGAACTCCAGCTTGATTAATCGTTCCGCTTAATATGGCTGTAGCACATTGAGTCGTCGACTCAACTATATCCAATACTCCTGACAATTGGGTGTTATCGTACTGGAAACTAACATTATCTCCATCAATATCATTTGCTATTATTTTATAGCTATATAATTCTCCCACAAAAATTGTTGCATTTCCAAGAGTGCAAAAATAAGGAGCACTATTTTCACCAGGTTTATCCTCGTTGGTACAATCTGTATTATAATCATCACCTATTGCATGAATAGTAATGAGTTTTTGAGCAATATTTGAACCATCTGATAACTCAACAGTAAACGTATACTTACCTGGTGCTTGTAAATTACCACTTATTACAGCACTGCAATTACCATTTTGTGTTAATGTTAAGCCTTCAGGCAGATCGTCCATTACTGAAATAGTTAGGACATCTTCATCAGCATCATTAAAATACAATTCGTGATTACATGGATATGAATCTCCATTTTTATAAACTATTTCGTATCCGCTACTTGTAATTACAGGTGTATTATTACCATTTGTAGTTTCTTGGTAGTTGGTAAAATCTGTTTTATACCCATCTCCTACAGCATGTAAAGTAAATGTTTGCTGAGTGATTTGATTTGCTTCATCTTCTACATTTATATTTATGGAATACTCACCAGCTTCTTGTAAATAACCACTCAAGGTAGCCAAACAATTACCATTTTGCGTTAATGTTAAGCCCTCAGGAATATCGCCCAATATAGAAATAGTTAAATCTTCCTCATCTGCATCGTTAAAGTACAGCTTATAATTAAACGGGTAAGAATTTCCTGACTTTAATACTATTTCTTGTGAATTTCCGAAATATACTGGTGCATTTACCCCATTATCAAGGGCTATATAATTGGTGAAACTTCCAAAATAACCATCACCGCGAACATCAATAAATACATCTTGATAGGTAGTACTTTGCCCATCGGAAACTGATAATTTTATATCATAGTGACCTGCCTTAGCAATATTACCACTTAAAACAGCTGTAATATTTGTAGATTGACTAAACGTTAAGCCATCGGGTAATTCTCCTATGCATGAGATAATTAAATCATCCCCATCAATATCGTTAGCCAATATGTTATATACATATTCATCACCTAAATTTAGTACACTATTACCTTTACTACGAAATTCAGGAGCCTGATTACTATCTTCAACAGTAATACTATATTGCTTATTGATTGTATTTACACCATCAGACACATCTAAGTTAAATGCATGTGTTCCGATAGCAGATGGTGTACCTTCTATAAATGCTACGAGTAACCCACTTTGATTATTTGTTACTTTAAGTTGTAAACCACTTGGCAGGTTGTTTGCCGAGTTTAATATTGATGTTGCATTATTTTCTAAATCATAAGCAAACACTACCGCTTTGTACGGTTGATCAATTTTTGCTTGCGGAAGGTATTGGTTTGCAAAAACAGGTTTATAATTAACTTGGCTATCTGGTATTCCATCAAGCATTAAAGGATTGGGCAATACCTCTAAACGAATGGTTTGATAACTATAATTTTGCCCGTCGGTCACATATAAATAAAAGGTATAATCAGTGTATTCTGACATCGTAGGTACTCCTGATAATAATCCGGTACCATCACCATTGTCTGAGAAAGTTAACCACGAGGGCTTATTATAAATCTTAAAGGTTAAATTGTCAGATAAATCTTCATCAAGAGCCTTAAAGTAATAGGTATACATTTCATTTGTATAAACCTGTTTTGCAGCTTCGGTTTTAAATACTGGAGTTGAGTTATAATTATCAACAGTTATTCGTATAGTTTGATAGCTATAATTCCTTCCATCTGTAACATATAAGTAAAACGTGTAATCGCCAAAATCACCTTTAGAAGGTATTCCACTTAATAAACCTGTTCTGTCTCCGTTATCGGTAAAGCTTAGCCAAGCTGGCTTATTATATACCTTAAACTCTAAGTCATCACATAAATCTTCATCAAAGGCTTTAAAGTAGTAGATGTAATTTTCATTTACTTTTGCATTTACATCAGTTTGTGTCTCAAATACAGGAATGGAGTTCTGATTATCAACGGTTAATCTTATGGTTTGATAGCTATAATTCTTTCCATCGCTTACGTATAAATAAAACGTATAATCGCCAAAGGCACTTTTGGGAGGAATACCACTTAATAAACCTGTTCGGTCTCCATTATCAGTTAAGCTTAACCATGAAGGCTTGTTGTATATTTTAAACACTATATTATCACATAAATCATCATCATAGGCTTTAAAATAATAAATATAGTTTTTATTTACTTTTGCTTGCAAATTAGGCTCAGTTTCAAACAGTGGAGTTGCATTATTATTATCAACTGTTAATCGTATCGTTTGATAGGTGTAATTCTTTCCATCGGAAGCATATATATAAAATGTATAATCGCCAAAAGCACTTTCAGGGGGTGTACCGCTTAACAAACCTGTTCGATCGCCATTATCAGTAAAAGTTAACCACGAGGGCTTATTGTATATTTTAAAATTAATATCATCCTTTAAATCTCCATCCGAAACTTTAAAATAATATATATATTTATCATCTGGTTTACATTGCCTATCAGGTTCTGTTACAAATTTCGGTATGGCATTAGGGTAAAGGTTATCCACCTCAAGCCGTATGGTTTGGCTGGCATACGACTCATCATCTTTTACATACACATAAAAAGTATAATCACCAAAAGCACTTTCGGGCGGAGTTCCTGTTAAAATGGCATCTCCTCCTTTGTTAAGCTCTAACGTTAACCATGCTGGTTTATTAAAAATACTATAAGATAAAGTACCTATTACTTCACTTTTATCAACCGTAATATGGTAACTGTAATTTGAATTAACATAAGCCTGAGAAGAAGGTGTTGATGTAAAACTGGTAATAGCTGCCTGCGTAAATAAACAACGCAACACTATTAACCAGGATACTAGAATTATCCTTTTATTTACAGACATTTTATGTATAGTATTATTAAATAACTTCATAATAATTGGGCATAACAGGTGCATATAGCTACACTTTGTAACTATTATTTATGTTATATATTTAAATAGGTTAATTATACTTTATAGTATAAAACAGAGCGACCAAGCTAATTATATAACCTACTACAGGCAAAACAATTTGATAAATAATAGATCTATCGGTCTTACATATTTACACTAATAGCAAGTTGTGTAAATACCGTTTGTAGCGGAATATGTTTTTAATACAGTACCTGATTCATCATAGGCTTCAATTTTGAAATCAAAACTCCTACTATTAGTGGTATTAGTAGTATATATTGATTTTTGTGCAATATAATTAGTATCAATCAAGAGTCTGTGATCCTTTATAATTCTTTTAATTCCATTGCATGTGTAATACATTACACCATCCTCATTGAAAACTGGTACTTCTATAGATATATCCAAAGGGTTTGAACTGTTGTAAGTTGTATTATTGGTTATCGAAACAACAACTTTAGCAACACCTTCTAGCGTACTTAGTTCAACAGGAATAAGAAAATGATAATTATAATCTGTACTATACAACTCATTATCCTGAACATAGTCTGTATAATTTCTGCCAATAATTTCTTGACAAACAATCCAACGACTGTCATAACGTGTACCAGTACTAAGGGAATATCCATATTTATGAGAAAATACCGAAATATTAACCTGTGCAAACATAGTTGAGGTTAATACACTTATAAAAAAACTTAGAACTAATATCTTTTTCATTTTATTTTGTTTTAATATTAAACACCGCTATTTACAATAGCAATGTTTAAAATTTTTCATTTTCTATTATTTTTTATCAATCTCGTTATTATTAGTATCATACAAAGTCACTTCCACACTCACCTCTTCCCACACTAATTCTCCAATTGGAATATTCACCAAAGCCGCATTTCTTTTTAATGCTCTTTCCCGCTTTCCAATGGCATAATGGATTAGTCCATTTTTCTCAAAAACCCTAACTTCTACTGTGCTAAGTATTCCATTGGGATTATCTTTCTTCCTAACACTAACCATGGCCTTTCCTGCCAGTTCCGGATTCTTTAATTTTAAGATTATATCAATGGCATTGTCGGTAACTTCTCCAGATTCATTTGGGAATCCCGGCATGGGCATTACATCAACATATTCAATCTCAGCTTTTTGAGCTTCTACTTGAGCTATTGTTGTTTGTTGTAATAAGCTCAATCCTAAAACCATAAAGGCATAAAAAACACACTTCATATTCATACTATTTATTTCGTTATTATTTAAATTAAGGCTGTTGATTACCAGCCCATTCCTAAAATGAGCCCTATCTCAACGAGTATATTTTCTATTTTAAATTAAGTTTCTACATTAGCCGCCTTGTGATAAAAACTGATTGGCAAAACGCATATCAATCACCTGCAAACCATAAAAATCAGTTATTTCTTCATCAGGCAAAACCAATTTATAGTTATGGTTTTTGGGTGGTGCTTTTACTTCCTTAACCAGGTAGACTGTATAGAGCTCTTCCGATTGTTCAGCCATCAGTAACAGACGGTTGGTATCCTTACTGACCCAGTAAAACACATATTCACCGTCCAGTTTCTCCAGGTTGGCCTTTACTTTATGGCACGGAATTCCATTGACCTCTTCTTCACCCTCATATCTCATGTGGCCTTCTCCAAAAACATTATCAATCATTTCTTCCTGTGTCATTTCCTGCCCTTCCAGCTTAATCAGCGGTTCTTCACGAACTGAGTCTACGTACATCATCTGCATCTCCTGATCAATTATACTCAACAACTCACCATCACAAAGTGCAATGGTACCGGCGGTTTTGATTTCAAATTGATCACCATCCATAAACCAATGCCCGCCTTTATCCACCTGATACAATGGTAAATCAAAAATGTCCATTGGGTTCTCCACGTTTTGTGCAATGCTCTCATAGTAGATAGCTCCTGCTCCTTCATTGTATATAAATCCAATCGCTTTATCAACAATATCAAACGCCAGGCTATCAACCTGTGCCTTCAACTGAATACTAACAAACAGCATTAGAAACAATAAGTATATCTTCGAAATATTCGTCATAATCGTGTTTCCTTCTTATAATTGAATACTTGCTTAATCGAGTTTTTGGTCGTTATACAACATTTGCTTAATGGTCTTCTTACCAATACCATCAATTTCAACGGATGATTTAATGACGCGACCTCTTTCGTCATATTCATTGAAAGTGGCAAAGTTATCTGCATCAAGCGTAGAGGTCACCCGATCAAATCGATGATCGAATATATAATTACTCATCTCTGCATGGTAAGGCAACACCCTTAAGTCATCATAAACAGCAACGCCCAGTTCTGAATTATTACGCATCAGTACTTCAACCTTTTTTGTGTCTGTTCCATTGATATCTTTCGTATCAAAATTACACCTGAGCAGGTTCCAGTTGCCAGAAGAAGCATAAGTGTCTTTTGCATCTACTCTTTCTTCACTTACTTCATTGTTGATATTAATATACCTGATCACTAATTCGGTGCCTGAAGGACAAGTGTTGGCTACCCATACCATGGCCTTGTATTTTCGATTATACTCTTTATCTCCCAATTTACTCTTCTCTAAGGAAACCAAGGTACCTTCAACTCCTCCTCCATTAAGCGCAAAAGCGTAATCTCCGGTGTGTACATCACCCATACAATCAGATTCGGGCAGGTTGTACTCCTTTACCGGGAAGTCAGTACAATCAGCATAAGATTCCTGGAAATTTCTTTCCGTCTTACTAACTGAAAAACCGTAGTTTTCATCTAACGGAACAATATTCAGATTGGTTATTTGCTTCCAGTCAAAAAGCAAATCATCAGATGCATTATCATTATCCGGCATCACAATAAAACCGGTAAAATCCTCTCCGTAAGAAGATGTTAAATTGTAGCGATTTTGATCATCAATTGATATAAACAGCATTCTGCTCAGTCCATTGGAGAACGTTACATCCAATTGTCCAAACACTTTGTCTGTTTCAACAAGAGCGGGTTTATCAATATTAACAACATCAACACTTGTAGCTGTTGACCCAGACAAATAATCCTTGCTGTTTAATGTGATCGTACTGTACTCAGGCTCACAAGCTCCCTTAAAAACAGTGGCGTTTCCAATTTTAACTCTATTATTCTCAAGCATTATGTTGTTGTTCACGTCATAGGTATTCTCTGCTCCATCATAAAATGAAGCATTATAAGAAGCATTGGCAACAACACTGATTGCTTTCGATGAATTATAACCCATGTGCTGAGACACATGTTTACCAAGAATATCACTTGCCTGCACCAAAACTCCATTAGCATCAAAAAGTTCTGATTTACTTACCATTTTCCAGGTATCGTTACTTCCCTTATGATTGAAGTCTATAAATGATTGAAAGGTACCGTCTGAGTTTAACGCTGTCTCATAAGTATACGTTTCTACAGGTTTATACAGGAATATATTTCTCCGTACATGTAAATCGTCAGATCTGCCCGATGTGCTATAAGCCGATTTTACAGCAGAACCGTCAATTAAATTATAAACATATTTGTAGGTATTATCATCTGCTTTTTTCCGTTCAGGCTGTAAATAATCAATAATACTCCAGTCACTCTTGTTCCAGCGGGTGACACTCGCACCCAGTAAGTTCTCCTTGTTTGTTTCATTCAGGTACAAGTAAGAAGCAGCTTTTGCTGTTAGCTTGTTCAGGTTCTTAGAGTTCTTATCCACAGGCCCCATTTCTGTATATTCCCAATAGGCCGGTTTGGTACGTTTGATCTTCTCGTTACCGTAAGAATCTGTACTTCTCACCTCTACCGGGGTACCCGTGTAATAATCAAATCCTGTATTTTTGGTAATGGTTTTCTGTCCATCAACGGAAGTAATCACCTCCTTCATAACCGGAGGAACGTATGAATACTTCATATTGATATAATTCTGGTAACGCTCAGTTTTCGCATTAAAATGCAATAACCATGGTATCATTGACAAATCAGTTTCTTTCGAGTACCACGCTTCTGACCAGGCCTGGTCAACTTTACCCGGTCGCATCAACTTAGGTCCGTTAGTAATAAATTTCTCTTTATACACCGGAACCCCTTCATCTACACCAAAGTATTTAAACTCTTGTTTTCCTTCTGTTGTTCCACCACTGTTTAGTTGAACAATTGATTTAGGTCGTCCATAGATATCCGTATAATCAACATACGAATAGGATTTCATTTTATAGTGATGCTTTCGTCTCCACCTAACAGAAATCGGCAAGATCAATGGAATTTTAATATTAATCCTTCTTCCAAAAATCTTAATCTTAATCACCAGGAAGGTTAGCATTCCAAATTGATTGAAATGACCTTTTAAATCAGCAGGTGCTCCTTTGTATTGCTCTCCTTTTATTGCTTCCAAAGCATTATAGCCAATACTTTTGTCATTAGGTGTATAAAATTCATAAACAGTTTTTCCTTTATCTCTTGACCGGTTTCCTTTCTCATCTGGCTCTATATCTTTGTACAATCCCCCAAGCGTTGTTTTCCCGCTAATTACAGCTGGTGATGGTAAGTACCCCATTCCCACCAACTCATCTGTATTAATGGCCATAGCCTTACTACCCAGCGGCTCTATCGTTGCAACTCCGGCTGACTCACCTGTTCCATCAGAATTCTGATCGTAGTAATAGATAGATCCGTAACTATTTCCTTCTTCTTTATTAGAAGCGTAATTAAAATTATCATGATACCTGATCTGTTTCACTCTGGTACCAGTATATTTAGCTTTGTAAACAGGTGTCCGGATAAAAGACATCTCAGTTATATATGATCTTCCCGGCTTTCCGAAATCCAGATCAATCACATCTTTAAACTCGCCATTGGATTTAAATATATTCCTAAAATTATTCAGAGCTTTCTTAGCTGCATCAAGAGGATCATCTTTCCCCATATTATCCATTTTCTTAAGCTCGGATTGAATATTATGACTTGTCATCGGCACGGCTTGCCTGATACATGTAATTTGCTCTGAATTATTATACATGTACAACTCCACCTCCCTGAAAAATGGCGGTTTACCCCAATTGGCTTTATTCTCTTCTTTATTATTTGCCTTTACAACAATCGACTGATAATAGCGATTATCATCACTCAAATGAATATCGTCTAATATCTCAACTAATTCTACTTCGGTAGCAGCTACAAACTGTTTACCTGGTTCGGGTGTGAAGTAGGACTGATAGAAAGATATTTCACCGTAAAGCATATCTCCTGCTTTCATAATATGGTTTAATCCTTTAAGGTTAGCACCTCCGTTAGCCTTAATTTCATCTAGGCAGATATCATTAACATCAATTGATACACGTGTATTTTCACCAAATGCATCTAAGGCGTCGGCATTTGAAGCTTTATCCTCGAGCCTCCTCATCACACAAGCTTTTTTATCCTGAACATGAGCATAGGATTGTGCCTGATAATCAATCTCCATTTTTCCGCCACTGGGTAAGCTAACATTCTTTAACTGCCATACTTTAGCATTTACATCGGCAACTTTCTTTTCGTATACACAATAAGGATTGTATAATCGAACCCCCTTGTTCTTGCCAGGTATGGGTATCTCCACCGAAGAGGCATTTTGATTATAATTACCCCACATATCCTTCATTTGATTATTGTATGAAGGATTGTAATTACCATCTTTATCATCAGAATAATAACTAAAGGTATAAGATGGTAAAGCTTTACTCTCTCCATTAGATTTGTATGCCAGATGCTGAACCTTTCTGAGTGTCAAACGTCCACCTCCAATATCTTCACCATTTTTTGGATTATAGTGATAACTCAAATCACCCTGATCAATATCCATTCCCGGGTAATTCGTAAGGTTATTAGGCACCTCACTGCTTGTTGAATAGTCATAATAAAACCGGGTTGATTTAACAATTTTACCTGGAGCAGAAGAAGTGTAAACATGCTTGGAATGTTCTCCCTCAATATGCTTTTTATATAAATCAACTCCTGTAACCACAAATTGAAAATTATCACCGGTATAATCTTCCTTAAACAAGTCGTCTTTACCGGGATCGCCCTCTGCTAACGGATTGCGATTAGTTCCGTTGATGCGATCCTTTGCATCCAAACCATCAAATCGTTTTTCGTAATTATAACGACAAACATATTGAGATGATTCTATCTCAGCAAGTACATAGATTTCTTTCTGCCCCGTGGTCATATTGTATGAATCATCGCCATAACTGGTAATTGAATTGGGCATATACATCATTCCTGTAAATGGGAATCTCCATCTGTAACCATCTGCAGTTTTGGTGTATCTGAATTTCACCCAATACCCCAAATCTCCATCACTTGGACCAGGTATATCGTCAAAATCCACATAATCTTCTCCAACAATAGCAGTCAGCATCCAGGCATAGGGATAGGAATAGTTATCTTTAACCTTAACCTTGTTCCGGTATTTATTACCGAATGACTTATATTCTCCATTTCTAACAACTGGAGGATTAACCCCTTTGCCACTTAGCATGGTCATTTCTGTTTCTTTGGCAAATGCAGGCAAGTTGAAGATGTATTTTAAACCTGAAACATTCTGCACTTCAACAGAACTAATTACAGATGAAATATCTGATTCAGACTTTTCATTTAACTCCTTAAGGTGCGCCAGTATATTAAACCTTGATGTATGGTTATTCAAGATAACATTCTGCGTTTTATCCCCTGTAACCTTCTCATATTGATTATGCGTGTAAAACGATTGGCTAAAATTAAAACTCTCAGAATCAACATGATCTTCCGGATCAATAGTCAATAAAGCATCATATGCTTCAATCGTTTCACCCAAAGTTCTGTAGCTTATATTTGTTGATGTTTCAATTGCTCCCGCATTATCAAATAAGCGCTGTGTAGCCGCACTGGCCTTAGGCTCAAATAACGTTATTTTACGTCCACCCCGCAGAAAACCAGAAACACTTCCACCCGATCCCTGAATTTTGACAATGTCAAACTTATTTATATCATCATCTTTAAAATTTCGAGACGCTAAGTTATATTCTCCGGACAGCTCACCCCTCATTTTAAATTTAGTATTACCAAAAGTATGCTTATCTGTAACCAGACTGGCCTTAGGAATATGCTTAAACATGGTATTATCAAAGTCATTCTCTGATTTTCCTCCTTTCAGTAATTTCAATAAATCAACCCCGTTATTAAATTTCGCTTCATCTACTGTTGCCCATGAAAATGACTCATTTCTTGAAGTCTTAACACTCAACAAACCAATATCACGATATTGCACTCTGGAACCACCTCTTGAAACCACTCCATACTCCTCATGGTTCAATTGCATAGAGCCTCCCAAGCCCATGGCATTGGCTACAAAATAATCACGTTGAAGATAACTTGGATTTAATCGGGGATCATAACCTTTCTCTTTAATTAAATCATCGCTTGGAAAAATATTTTCACCTTCAATAGTAAAGTCTCCTAAATGACTTTCATCTTTCCTGTCTACATCACCCAAATACTGATACCCAAATACCTTTTTGGTTATATTATTTCTATCAAGTTTATTTTCATTATAAGCTGCTTTTACAGAAACTGAAATTCCTGCTGCTGGCATTGGTATTGGCACTGTAATTGATAAACCCCATCCCTTATTAACTGGTAAAACGTTTGATAATGCAGCGAGAGATTGCACACAACTACCTGAGGTCGTTGAGAAGTTACTTATTCCAGCAGAAGTTATTACACTGGCAGATGAAAATGTACTTCCCTTACCTCCAACCTGTTGAGAAAAGCCAAAACCTAAAGATCCAAGCCCACCATTTTGGGCAACCAGTTTATTTTGCCAATCTTTTGCCGAATTAGTACTAACTCCTACTGATAAACCACCATTAACAGATGCCCTTGTGTTTCTGCTATCTGAGGTAAGGCTTAATCCCAAACTTCCGGTAGCAGTAAGGTACTTGTTTTCAACATCGAACAAAGTATGTGATAAACCTAAACTAATTGAACCGAAAGCACCTTGGTAATTATCATACCCTGCAGTTATTGATACACTTGAACTAATTCCTAGCTTTTCGAAAACAGGAATTTTCACTTTATTACCAGCCAGACTTACAGTTGCACCTGCAGTTGCCGACCATTGTTTTTGATTTTGATAATGATAATTACGCGTAGCCCCTCTTATATCATCGGGTAAACCAAGCATATTGCGCCCGATTGCCCCTGAAAAACCATGAAAACCATAACCAAACATCCCTGCTTCTGTATCTGGCCTATTACTTGAACGATATGATATCGCCATCGGATATTCTGGTATAGAAGTAACCGGAATTGTATAGTTGAAGGCACCAGTTGTAAGACTGACATTATCTGTCGCATCAACCGGTTGGTACGAAAACACTTCTGGCTGTGATGCGCCATTAGTCGTCATGGCCATAGCAACTGTTGGTAAAAACAGTTCAGACAATAAAGTCACAACCAAAGTGATACTAACTACTTTTACCAGTTTATTTTTAGGATTTAAAAAGATTGTCATAAACAACTTATCTAATTAAAATTATACTTCATCAATTCTTTTATCCGGTATTTAAAGCGGCATTTATTCTTTATACCGTAAACCCGATCTTTATATATCAGCTCAAACTCTTCTTCCTTCTCCAAGAAACTTTTTGGAAATACAAGACTGATATCACATGCATTACTTGCCCCGAATGAATTCTGAAAACTATGCCCAAGTGCCTTTATCTTTTGCATATTTTTAGTCAGAATGTAAAAATCATTATAGACGTGGTTATTCAAATAATCAATTCTGGAGGCATACATACGTCGATCACCAACGTTATATAATATGATATTTCCTTCATCTTTTAATGAAAATCTAATATCAAAATATAGCGCATCGTCATAATTCCCTAATTCCTTGGAAAGACCTGTAGTATCTTCGTACTCATTACCACTCTTTAACAGTTCACGCATTGCCAGGTAAAATGGTGGTCTGTAATGACAGTTAATTTTTATGTCCTCAACTAACACTTCCCCACATAGTTTTTCATCCTTTTCAACTTCAGACATCAAACTATAAACGTTATTCTGCTTGCATGCTCCGGAAAGAAGCACAAGCAAAATAAAAGGCAGTTTTGATATTGTAACTTTTTTCAACATATCTAATTATCGTTCTGTCCCTTATAGTTAGCATTAAGGACTTCAAGAATTTCTTCAGTAACATCGAAACTTGTATCACCATAAAGAATACTACCATCGTCAGTAGCTCCAAGAATGACTTTAAATCCTTTCTTTTTACCGTAATCTTCAATTATAGAGTTAATCTCAAGAATGACTTTATTTGTCAGTTGCAAGCGTCTTTGTTCCAGTTGTTCCAGTGCTTTACCCGTATACCTGTTATAATCATCCTCTGCAATTAACAACCTATGTTCAACATCTTTCCGTTTCTTTGCTTTAGATTGCTTTAAAAGCTCTTTTAAAGATTGATATCGAGATCTTAAAGTATCAATATTCGCATTTACCCTTGCGCTTTCTTTTTCGTAAACTTGATTTGAATGAATCATCGCTTCATAATTTGAAAGAACATAAGCAGTTCTCACAAAGCCAACCTTTTCATTCTTCATATTTTGAGTCACAACATATAAAACAATGTTGGTCAAAACCGAAACTACAATAACCAATAATACTACCTTAATAATCTTCATTGCCCTATGTTTTACTGACAATTACTGTCGTTCTCTTTAATGCTTATTATTTTGCAATGTGAGTATACTTCACCACCTTCTTTTGTAGACAAACAAACCTCATATTCACCAGGCTTATCATATACTTTTGTGACAACCTTATCATTTGAACCATTACCATCCCCAAAAGTCCATTTGAATTCATCTGCTTCTCCTTCTGGCGTAAATACCACCGTATAATTATCTTCACCAAAAACATAACTAAAGCCGGCATATCCAACATCTTTTACTTCAACTATAAACTCTGCAGTTTCTACACATTGATCCTTCCCGATTGAAATTAAGTAAGTTGTTGTTACATTAGGAGAAACACTTGTGTAAAAACCTTTTGGATTGCCTATGCCCGTTTCAGGTTGCCACTCAATCCAATCAGCTGATCTGTCAAATTTTACATCAATTGATTCCCCGCGACTGATCGAGATGCTTTCTTCGAGTTTTATCTCAGGAATATCAACTACCTCTAATGTTACACTTTCAGAAGTTTCACAATTATTCGCATCTACTACGGTCAATGTATATACTCCTGAAAATTCAGGACTCATAACGGTTGGATTTAGTATTGTTGTCGAATTAAGATTATCCGGTCCCGACCAGCTATAGCTTATTATATTCCCAGTACAGTTTAATTGAAACATTATCTGTTCTCCAGGACAAACCTGGTATGATAATTTCCCCGAAATTATTGGTTTTGATTGCAAAGGAATGCTAAAGTCTTTTATAAATGAGCATTTCCCCTTAGTTGCTACAAGCTGATAATTCGATTCATTTTCAGGGGTTATTATTTCCGTTTTATTGCAATTATTGCATGAAAAGGATGATTCCGGCAACCACGAGTATGTATCGTAACCTGAAGATGAAACTTCAACCTTTTGAGAAGTACATGACTCATAATCAATCAATACGTCGTTACCTTCAATTACACTTACAATCACTTGATCTGTTGCAAAACACCCCTGGCTATCCATTACAATTAATTCAATCTCAGTTGATGCAGGGAAACTTAATAATGCTGTTCGTTCTTCGGAAAGCAGCTCTCCATTAGCTTTCCACTGATAAGTATAATCATCTCCTTCTTTTGCTGATAAACTAAATCCCTCACCCGGACATACTTCTATTTGCTCTGTATCACAAACTGCCTCAGGCGACTCCTTAACCTTTATACTTACAGTTTTATCTACAAAGTACTCTTTATCATTGATCGTTTTAAAAATTCTGACATTGTATGATGCGTCATTGCTGACTGTTGCGATTGGTGATGCAGTTGTCGGATCATCAAGCCCTGTGCCCGGAGACCACTCATACCGTTCTCCTCCATAGGCCTCTAATTGTACACTCTCTCCTTTACAAATCTCCTGATCATCAATAACACCTCCCTCAAGGGATGGTAATATTTTTAAAGCATATACCTGCGGTTGATCCATGCAAGTAGATGTGATTTCTATATCGACAGATTGATTCGGGTTATCCAGGTCTTCTGATACAGGTGTATAAGCAGGCTTTCCATTTACAATTCGAAATGCTCCCTTACCATTACATGACCAGATTGGATTATGAACATTGATTAATTCAAGCTTATCAAAAAGAAATTCTTCACCCACCAACGCACCATCGTATTCACCAAAATCAACTGATAAATGATCAACATCAACGAAGGTTAGTTTTACTGAACTTGACTTGGAGTTAAAATCATTTAAGCTATAAACTGTTAATGTACATATCACTTCCCCATCATCAGCTGCAGGAACATACTCTGTATTTAATAATGTCGGATCTAAGAATCTACCGTTACCGTTTGTTGTCCATTCTACCCTCCCCACATATTCCTTTGCCTTTTCAGCCTTTTGTTCATCCAGTTCATAAGTTACACTAGCGTCGTTTAAGGCAACATTTTTATATCCGCAGATAGGTTCTGAAGATCCGGCATATGGATAAAGAGGGTAAAGTACCTTAACTTTTGTAGTTCCTGTTTCAGGGGTACAATCTTTGGTAGAATAAGCAGTTGCCGTTAAGTCAATTATAGTTCCAAAATCATCCTCTGTAGAAATATATTTTGGATATTTATGTTCATGATCATGATTTTCGTATACGATTTCTCCTGTTCCACTGTGAACCCATTCAACATTCTTAATAGCATTATAAATTCCACTTCGCACTTTATAAAAGGCAGGCTCACCTATCAATCTTCCATCAATGGTTGTGTTTGATAATAAATTAACAACTGGCGTCTTTCTTGTAAAAAACATGTATCGAGATTTACATCTATCATATTCAACACCATTTAAAATATATGCTCGATTAATAAGGTTCATACTTTTATGTGAAGGAATCGTAAAAAGATCTCCATGAGAATTAGAAATTCCACTTCCTGATAATAGTGTCGAACCATCCCCATCCTTTACTGATACATTCAACTCATGATCTTCACACAAATAAATATTTGGTATATTATCTTGGTATGCAAAAAGTAATACACGATCATTTATTGATTTATTCGCCTCTACTTTGATATCAATAGCTGATGACTCTAATTCCTCAGCCATCTTTAAATATAAGCCATGGTTGTGCATTTCTCCTGAATACCATTTATCAACAATTGATTTTATATCAAATTTGAAATATTTTCTAATTTTCTTAACTCCATTATCAATAATTTCATATTCATTATATTGAGTCATAGGTATTGCGTCACCTACTTTTCCAGAAAAGTTATCCCAGGTAACAGAAGAGTAATCCCACTCTTGATCCACCACATACAACTCCAAAGCATTCTCCAAGGGGAAAATCCCTTCGTCGCCAGCATTAGTTGTTTGAATAGTAATGTAAGAAGAGTATAAACTTGATCCTTGATAAAGTCCATGTAAAAAGATCTTAAGAAGAGCATGACTTACTACGCCATCATTAATACCATTACTTAACACAACATCATCACCTGCATAATTTTTTAGTTGAACACCAGCATCTACATGACTAAATTTAATTGGTGCCGCCTGATAAAATGCAACGCCTGAAGTTAAATGATAATCATCAAAAAAAACTTCTTCATCCTTTATCTTCAAATCATAATCAAGAGTTTCATTTTGCCGGATAGTTAAATTAATATCAATAGATTCAACAACAATATCATTTTCCTTTCCAGAAAGCGTTATTTGTATTATTTTCCCAACATCTTTGGGATTAACAACATATTGTGCATTCAAGCTATTACCATCCTTTAGATATCCCGCACCATCGTGTTCCCACCTAAATTCCTCGTATGTGCAGATTCCTTCCAAATCAACAGTTAAGTGATTTTGAGCTCCTGAACCACAAATTGAAATTTCTTTTTGGACTGCATCCACATACTTATCGGTTACTGGTGTTTGTGAAAAAACTGAGAAAGCAATTATGACATTAACTAATACTGCAAATACCTTTAAACCAAATGGATTAAAGAAGTACACAATAGTACTTATTCTACCTATAACTTTCTGTCTTCTCATATGGTTTGCTAAATCAATATTGATCAATAGTATAATTTTAAGGCTACAAACATAAACACGAAAAAGGGTCACCTGATGACCCTTTTAATTTATTCTGAAGACAACCTTCAATAAATATCAATTAACTTCTTATGTAACTTCTAAAACCATAATCAAATCGCACATCCATACCTGCATCTCTCAGGTCATTTATCATTCTTTTAATAGAACTTTCAGACATGTCTAATTTATTGGCCAATTCTTTTCGAGATCCTGTTGATCGCTTGTCACATAATTCAAGAAAATAAAACATACGTCTGATAAATATGTACCTTTCCATCCTTTGTTTCTATTACTTGTTTAAAAAATATCAATCTCCTCTGCAAGCCTAAATTCAATAAGCTAAAATCATCGTGTAAATCTAAATGACAGCTAAGGGTCTGATAGTTGGATCTAACTCTTCAATTCCTGTTTTGTAAGTTTTTTCTTTTAATAAACGAGAGAGATACATATCCCCCTTGTGATAATGTTTTGAAACTAAAAAAGCTTCAGCGCTTTGAACCTGAACCCCAACAAGTATAAGTAACAAAAGACATTTATTCATTCTCCTCATAACATTAAGTTTAGTTTTATTTTGACGCGGCAAAGCAATAAGAGTTAGGAATTATTATAAAAAAAAACGTGCGGCATTACATGTGGCATCAACTAACCAGTTGTTTAACTGACCACTTAGCTAATAAAAAGAAAAGGATTCCCAAACAACCCTTTTAACATTATTTTTAAAACCTTTTTGTAACACTATCGTAATAGAGCCCCAAAAACAATATATGTTGATAAAAATACCAAACCTGATTACTCTTGTTATTATAGTACCTTCTTTGATCTCTTGTATACAAGTAAATTTAAATAATGAGCATATTGATAGAATAATAGATAACGTTGAAGAGCTAACTCACTATCATCCAAATCTCGCAGACTCTATCTTAAATGAAGTTCAAGAAAAATATCATCAAAAATATTTAGCTAATTATTATCCGAGATTAATATATCTTGATGGATTATTGTATTATAAACAAGGTTTTATCGATTCTTCATTAATAAAAATAGAGTTATCCATTAATGAAGCCATTAATATTTCAGACATTGAAACACAAGCTAAATGTCAACTTTTACTTGGATGGATTTCAGAAGGATTAGGCCAATGGGAGCAAGCTAAAATTAATTACTATAATTGCCTCGATATTTTTCAAAACTCCAATAATTTAAATGTCGGGCTTGCTTCATTTGGTCTTGCCAGATGCAAATACTATTTAAAAGATGAATATCAAACCGATTTAGAGAATGGTACCAACCTTATCTCTAAATACGGCTCAAAAGAACATGTTCTACAGAGCAACTATATCAGCACCTTATTAAAAAAAGACTTTAATAAAAGTGATTTTCGAACATTGAATAAATTAGCCGAAGAATTTATCAGTATAGGATTAGAAAATAATGCAGCTAATATTTACAAAAACCTTGCAATAAAATATCAGAGTGCAAATGAGATGGATAGTGCTATAATATGTATCAATAAAGGTCTTAACTGTAATTTTAGTAATTCCCCGGAAATTTCAGAATTACCTGCTTTACTGCAAATAAAAGGTGCTCTTTTATATATGAATAAATCCTACCATGAGGCTTTACAATTCTCACATGAGGCACTTGAATATTATAGCCAATTTAATCTTGAGGCTCGCAAATACTATGCTTATCATTACATTCACAAATCGGAATATGCGCTTGGAAATCTATACAATGCCTATCATTATAGCAATAAAGCCCTTAAGGTTTACAAAAAAAACAAAACGATATCAAAATCAAGGTTAGCCAAGGTAATGGAAATTTCATCACAAATTAAAAAATTAGAATCTGAAAACAATAACCTTAGGTTTGAACATAAAATATCAATCTTATCTTCCGTATTAGCTTTAACTGTTCTATTGACAATATCTTATGCCTTCCTTAAACGATATCAGACCAATCAAAACAAAATCAAGATTAAAAATAGTGAATTGCAAAAACTTATGGATGGAATGAATGAAAAGATTCTCATGCAGCGTAAGTTAGGAAAAGAATATGAAGTTAATAAGAATAAAAAAATTAAAACATTGGCTGATCAGTTTGATGAATGTTATTATGAAACGATTAGCAAAGTTCTAACTACTTATCCAAGTTTAACCAAGGTCGAAGCGAGATATGGACTAATGTTCTCTTTAGGATTATCTAATGATGTTATTAGTTCAATATTAAGTGTTCAGAAATCTACGATTAGAAAAGCTAAACATCGATTGAAAGAAAAGCTTGAACTTGATGAATCAGAGGAATTGAATGAATACTTCAAAAAACATATTGTCACACCAAAACGTTCATTAAAATCTATAACCAAATAAGCATGATGACATACAAAATTTTGCCATCATCAACACTTGCCAATTGCTAGTTCTTCCTGTCAACTAGGCGAACCCAAGAACGTTTCATCTTGGTAGCATGTTACCATGCCCGACATACCACAAAGTCCGCCAATCATAAAGATTAACGGACTTTCTAATTCAAAATATATCTTGACTTACAATTTCTCAATTATGTCTTCCATTTCTTCTAAAGATTTACCTTTTGTTTCAGGAACCATTTTCCAAACAAAAATGGCTGAGAGTATACTCATAATTCCATAAAACACATAGGTCATTCCTCCACTAAACTCCATCATGGCTGGGTAAGTTGACGAAATAAAATAGTTAGCTGCCCATTGTGCGGCAACAGCAATTGCAATTGCTCTGCCACGGATCTTATTTGGGAAAATTTCACCGATTAGGACCCAACAGATTGGTCCCCAACTCATCATAAACGAAGCAGTGTAAACAATGATAAACACTAGGGTACTAATACCAATCACTTCCAGGAAGGATAACATTCCAATCGCAATCATACCTACAGCCATTCCGATTGAGCCTGTAATTAACAGAGGTTTTCGCCCCCATTTATCAACTGTGAGGATGGCTACAACGGTAAAGATGACATTAACCAACCCCATTACAATGGTTTGTAACATCGATGCATCTTTGGCAGCTCCCATACTTTCAAATATGCGGGGTGCATAATACAATGCGACATTGATTCCTACAAATTGTTGGAAAACTGAAAGTAAAATACCGATGATAATGATTTTCTTACCATATGCCATCACACTTGATGATGCCACCGTTTTCTGTATAGTTTCTTTAATGTCGTTGAGGATATTTTTGGCCGCTTCCACTCCGTTTATGCGCTCAAGAATTAATAATGCTCTCTCATTTTGACCTTGCATGGCCAGGTAACGTGGTGTTTCTGGTACAAAAAGAAGAAGGATACCAAACAAACCTGCCGGGATGGCTTCCGATAAAAACATATAACGCCAACCCGTTTCGTTAATCCATTCAATACTTTGTCCCTTAGCTATTGACCAGTTGACAAAGTAAACCACTAACATTCCAAAGATGATTGCAAACTGGTTAAATGAAATCAATCGACCCCGAATATGCGCAGGAGCGATTTCGCTAATGTACATAGGGCTAATAGCTGATGCTAAACCAACACCGACTCCTCCAATAATTCTATAGAAATTAAACATATAAAGTAAGCCAATGGTGGCTTTACCATGCTCAAAGAACAGGAATTCAGGTTTACCGGAACCTAGAGCAGAAATAAAAAATAAAACAGCAGCTACCATCAAAGATCTTTTCCTTCCCAAGCGCGAAGCAAATATCCCAGAAATTGCACCACCAATAATACAACCTATTAATGCACTCGATACTGTTGCACCATGAACAAATGAACTCAAATTGAGCCCATTAATTAAAAAAGCCTGGATGGATTTCTCAGCCCCTGAAATAACAGCTGTATCATAGCCAAAAAGCAACCCGCCCAATGTGGCCACCAAAGTCAAAAGCATGATATAGCCCAAATTTTGTTGTTTCTTCATAATCCCAGAATTACCTAGCTACCAGAAGCTATATGAAAACTCCCCAAAGATGCCATTTTGAACACTTAACTACATGTATGTTTGAAATTCTGAATAACCCAAATATGTAATTAGATTGAACAAACTGAGATTTAGCTCATTTTACATCTTCCGGAATATAACTAACTACTAGATATACATATTTATTAACTGTTCGTAACGTTCTTGCTTACCACTGATCATTTCAGGTTCTCCAACTTCTTTTGCATAAGAACGCAAATCTTCCATTGTCAATTTACCTGCTGCAAACTCAGCTCCCTTTCCACTTTCGAATGATTCGTAACGTGCAGCTTTTTGCTTTAGGTAATCGCTGTTGGTAAGGATGTCATCCGCAATAACCAAAGCACGGGCAAAAGTATCCATACCTGAAACGTGAGCAATAAATATATCCTCTAAATCTGTGGAGTTACGACGTGTCTTAGCATCGAAATTAACACCTCCACCTTGTAATCCTCCAGCCTGAAGAATCACCATCATGGCCTGAACAGTTTCGGTAATATTTGTTGGAAATTCATCAGTATCCCATCCGTTTTGGTAATCACCCTTGTTAGCATCAATACTTCCTAACATACCAGCGTCAGCAGCACACTGCAATTCATGCTCAAAAGCATGCTGAGCTAAGGTAGCATGGTTTACTTCAATATTTAGCTTGAAGTCTTTATCAAGTCCATAGTGACGTAAGAACCCGATGACAGTTTCAGCATCAACATCATACTGATGTTTTGCTGGTTCCATAGGCTTTGGTTCAATAAAGAAGTTACCGGTAAAGCCATTCTTGCGCGCATAGTCACGCGCCATGGTTAAAAATATTGCCATGTGTTCTTTTTCGGCTTTCATATCGGTATTTAATAATGACATGTAGCCTTCACGTCCACCCCAGAATACATAGTTTTGTCCCCCAAGAGCAATCGTGGTATCTAACGCATTTTTAACCTGAGTTCCGGCATGTGCTAATGCCTTAAAATCAGGGTTAGTAGACGCTCCATTCATGTATCGGGCATTTGAGAATACATTTGCAGTACCCCAAAGCAGGTTTACTCCTGTTTCTTTTTGATATTGCTGCGCAACAGGAATTATTTTAGCCAATCTTTCTTCGATTTCAAAAACAGTTCCGTCACCAACTAAATCAGTATCATGGAAACAATAGAATGGAGCACCAACCTTTGTAAAGAACTCAAAGGCTGCATCCATTTTATATTTTGCCCGATCCATCGCATCGACTCCTTTATTCCAAGGGTAAATTTTGGTGCCAGGTCCAAATGGATCGCCACCATCTCCACAGAATGTGTGCCAATAAGCAATGGCAAAGCGCAAGTGCTCTTTCATTGTTTTACCCGCAATAATTTGTTCCGGGTTATACCATTTAAAAGCTAATGGGTTTTTTGAATCTCTGCCTTCGTAGGCAATTTTTCCGATACCGGAAAAAAACTCCTTACCTGTTGCCATGATTTGAATAATTTATGTCAGAAACTAAACTTGTTTGTCGTATTAAGCATACCTGAAAATGTTTAAACCGAAGCTTAGGTTTCCAACAGATAGATTTATTTTTAATTTAATTCTTGTTTCCAGTTTTCATACGTCACTTCTAATTGGTCAATATTATTAGGATTTGGTCTGATAATTTCTACCTTTTCGAGTGACGAAAATGCTTCTTCCAATGAATTATATAAACCGGCTCCAAAAGCAGCACCTCGCGCAGCACCTAAAGCGCCATCTGTTTCATACAACTCAATAGTTGAACCAGATATATCAGCCAGTGTCTGACGGAAAACTGGACTGAGGAACATATTTGCTTTACCTGCACGGATAACTTTCGTTGCAATACCTGTTTGCTCCATTACTTCCATGCCATACATAAAACTAAATGCAATACCTTCCTGGGCAGCACGTAATATATGACCACGCGTGTGAATATTGAAATTTAAATGTTTAACTGTTGCTCCCGGGTTCTTATTTTCCAAGACCCGCTCTGCTCCGTTGCCGAATGGAAAAATCAATAATCCGTTACTGCCTGGTTCAATGGCCTCAGCTTCATCATTCATCTGTATATAATCTAATTCAGCAGCCACATTTTTACGTAACCATGAATTAAGAATACCTGTTCCGTTAATGCAGAGCAATACCCCAAGGCGATTGTCAACATTGGTGTGATTGACATGGGCAAAGGTATTAACGCGCGATGCAGGGTCATATTTCAACTGGTCGCTTACACCATAAACAACACCAGATGTTCCTGCTGTTGCTGCTACTTCTCCAGGATTCAGCACATTAAGACTCAAGGCATTATTAGGCTGATCACCAGCCCTGTATGATACTGCAATACCGGCTTCCAAATCTAACTCTTTCGCCGTTTCCAGACTTAATACTCCTTGTATTTCAAATGTTTCCTTTACGGTTGGAATGATATCTGCACTAAAACCATAATTGTTTAATAATTCTCTTGAAACGCTTTGTGTTTGAAAATCCCAGAAGATTCCTTCAGACAAACCGCTCTTTGTTGTCACTATATCACCTGTTAATTTGTAAGCAATGTAATCACCCGGTAACATTATTTTGTGTATCCTGGAGAATATTTCCGGCTCGTTCTCTTTCACCCACCTCAATTTAGAAGCCGTAAAATTGCCGGGTGAATTTAACATGTGAGACAAACAATGTTCTTTACCTATTTCATTAAAAGCTTTATTACCATGTTCAATAGCACGGCTGTCGCACCAAATTATGGCTGGACGTAGCACATCACCATTCTCATCAACAGCAACTAATCCATGCATTTGGTAAGAAATGCCAATGGATTTAATAGCTGATTTATTAACACCTGGTTCGGTCAACACATCCTTTAAAGCCTGTTTTAGGTTATTCCACCAATCTGATGGATTTTGCTCAGCCCATTCGGGATGAGGGCTTGAGATGGCCATCTCTTCTTTGGGATAAAAAGCAGAACTAACCGCTTTCCCGGTTGTAACATCAAGTAAAGCAACTTTTACTGAAGAACTTCCTATGTCGAATCCTAATGAATACATACTCTAACATTTCCGTACTGTTCTGTACTGGTATGTTACAAACATATAAAAAAGAATCATGCTTATAATGATTCTCTAAAAAATATTTTTGTTGGCACACAAAAATTCATATCAATATCGCTGGAAGCAAAAGCTGCAGCTTTCTGTCCCATCAATTTAAAATCTGTTGAAACAACAGATATTCCTTTATAAATAAACTTCTTCATTGGTGTTTCATTATACGATAGAATACCAACATCAATACCCGGTTCTAGCTTGCGTTCTTTACATTGCTCAAGAATATTCCCAAGCATACGATCACTTACACTGAAGTACATATCCCCTGCCCGAACACTAAGTTCGTCCTCATCTGTCAAGCGAAAATGCTCATAGCCTCTTTCATTGCAATACTTCTCGAAGCAATCAGCTGTTATAATGGGATGGTAAGTGAATGTCGGGTAAACCATTATTTTTCGTTTGTACTTTTGAAGCAAGTGATCAGCCTCCTGTAATGCCTCATATACCGGTTCGTTAAAATTCTGATAGAGTTTATTTTTTACCTTATTGATATTTGTATCCCAGTCGATTATCAATATTTTTTCAGAAGGAAGACTGCTAACAATTTTGTCTACTTCCGGGTGATCAAAAGGCATAATAATATACTTGCTATAACGACCTCGGCTATCTGCTATTAGCTTCTTAAAAAGTTCAATATTGTAATGATGGAAATGCACATCTGCAATGGTGTCCTTATTCAGGTTCTTTACAAATTCACCATATAAAACTTCTTTATATGCTTTGAATGTGTCAAGAAAAAGAAAAACCTTTCTCCCCTCTTTAGCAATGAAATAACCTTTATTAGGCACTGATTCAATAACACCCTGCTCCTTTAAAATTCCATAAGCTTTAAAAACTGTATCACGGGATAGCTTATAGGTCTGACAAACTGTGTTTACAGATGGTAGTTGGTCTCCTTCGTATAATTTATTCTCAGCTAATGCATTGACGACTGTATCAACTAATTGCTGAAACTTTGGAATTTCGCTATTGGAATTGATCTTAAATTTAATCATCCTAATCGGATTTTAAGTGTTCTGCTCTGGTAGGTACAAATGTAGAATTTCTTTCTTTAATAAGAAAAATGAACTCACTAGACAATATGAAACAAAGAACACTTTGTATTTGAAAAATCTCAAATTTGTTGTACAGAACGAAGCTTCATCTTTTAAACAATTCAACACCAGGTTTTAAAATATTAGGAATAAACTATTTACACACCAATATTAAGCATTATAATTTGACTATCTGTTTTTTCATGAAACGCCTCTAATCTAAAAAGTTACTCGTCTCCTAAGCAGTATTGATTCAAATATTATAACACTCAGCTTCTATTTATTGAATTACATAGTTCCCCTTCATTAATCTACCAAACATCAGAAAACAGAAATGCAGACCAACCATTTGATAAATTAATCAATTGGGTCTGCACTTCACAACTATAGTGTAGGGTTATAACACTGGTAATAAGATTTTCTCTATTTCCTCATATCCAACAACCTTCTTTTCCTGTTTTTTAGATAACTCTATAATATTTTGCATTTTATCTTCATCGATATAGAGTCTCTTTCCAACCTCATAACAAAGGGCTATTTCTTCCTCATTCATCGTAAGATCAACTTTCATCATTTGGATGACCATGTATAGCGTCGCAAAACGCTCTTTGGGATTTGCGGGTGGGAGGTATTTATATTTATCAGGATTCTCCAGAATGTAGTCAAAATCGTCTGTGGAAATCTTCAGTTTGTGTGCCAACAACTTCAGAAATATCATTTCTGACTGGATAATTTCGCCATCTGCTTTGGCCATTTTTACAAATAAGGCCAATTGTGCTTCTGCTGAGTCAAAATAGTTTTTAATGTTCATATAACTTTTTAATCTGTTTAAAATTTTATCAATCTGCCTTTGGGCATAACCTCACTTTAATTTTTGTTCCTGCCTATTTCATCCTTAATACCGAACACACCTTTGGCGATCTCTTCCATTTGCACCAATACATGGGCTGCCTGGTTATCATTACCCATACCTTTTAGCTTGTTATTTCGCACAAATGTTTCCTTCAGCTCGGTCCAACGGGTACGTTCCTCATCTGTAATAACACCATATATTTCTTTAAACTTCAGAATATTTGCCTCGGCTCCGCTGGTCAGTGTTTGGGCTTCGTTTCGATAATGCGATAACAGCAATGTTTCCAACTCCTGATTGTTCATGATTGGTAATATCTTTTCCGATATCTTATTCATATCACGATACGACCCCTGCAGCTTAAATGGTGGTTCTATCCGGTATTCATCAGCCTGAGCTGCTGAGGAGATATATTCGAGATTAACCTTTAGGATCACATCCCGAGCCGTTATCAGCTTTTTAAGAACGGTGACATATTCGTTAATTTCCTCAGGAGTATGCGAAGCTTCGAATTCCTGTCCTTCTTTACGACCTGTTTGAGCGATCGAAATTAAAGTATACAAATCCTTCTGGCTTTTTGAAGAAAGCTTGTTAAGCACCGGATTGGATGTTAATGAATTCTCAATGTAACTAAGTTTAAATTCTTCATCCGATCCTCCGATAATATCACCAATGTTATAGATGTCGGCTCGGTTAGCCAACATATCCGGAATCTTAAACTTCTCGCCACTCTCGGTATATGGGTTACCAGCCATCACCACACACACCTTTTTACCTCGGAAATCGTAGGTTTTACTCTTGCCTTTATACACACCTTCCACCTTTCGCTGTGCATCACATAGGGATATAAATTTCTGCAGAAACTCGGGGTTACAATGTTGGATATCATCCAAGTATATCATCACGTTATCACCCATCTCAAAAGACAGATTTAGCTTTTCAAGCTCTTCACGAGCAGCTGCATTTTCAGCTTCAGATGGATCCAGTGATGTAATGGTGTGTCCGATGGAAGGCCCATTAATCTTCATAAAGATAATACCAAGGCGGCTGGCCAAATACTCCATTAAGGTGGTTTTACCATAACCCGGAGGTGAGATAAGTAACAACATACCCATCAGGTCAGTACGTTTTCCAGCTCCCTCGGCACCAATTTGCTTGGCCAGGTTATTACCAATTAACGGCAAATACACCTTGTCGATCAACTTATTTCGAACAAAAGAGGTTAACACCCTTGGTTTAAACTCATTTAATCGTAATTCTTCAGAAAAAGAGTCTGCCAGCTCTTTTTTAAGTACATTGTATTTCTCAAACTTCGGTACAATGTTATGGCGGAAACTCCTTAGCTTGGCTATAAAGTCATTGTAATGAAAACTATAAAGATGCTCATTCAATAAGGCATGAGAGCCACGTAATCCTTCTAGTTCAGTGCAAACAGGCTGATCAATCAGCTGCTTCTTTAACTTCGAATCGAGTAAAAGAGTGATGCTTATTTCATTTAAATACTCATCCGACTTACCTTCCATATCCAGGTAGGCTTTTACCCATTTGGCGATTAAGCGATAAGCATTGGCACGATCTTTTTCAAGTGGTTTCAACGACTCTTCATAGGTTTTAGTCGCTCGATTCTTCCTTAAATAAGCCAGAAATCCATCCAGATGAACGATGGCCTCTTTAGAGATTATAAACTCATCTGCGTCTATCATCTGGTAAAAAAGGAAATGCACCGCATCATTAATTAATGACTCATTAAAAAGTTTTTCATCAGCCTGGAATTCTTCTAACATCGCGGTTAGTGACTCCAATAAATAGTCAAACTGTCGGGTTTCGGGGAACACCTTAATGATCAGTCCTGCACCCTTTAGGTTGTTATTAAGATCTTCTCGCACCTCATCGGCACAATAGACTTTCCAGAAATACTCAGCCATAGCACGCGCATCAGCCGGGTAACGTAACAAACCGGCGTTGGCATAAACATCTAACAACTGCTTGAGGATAATGGCTGTATCCACATCATGAATACCTTTCGAGTAGCCTTCGCTGTAGCGCAATGCCATTGCTTTCTGCACGAAGTTAACCAGAGCTTTTTGCTCCATCTCTGCTAATTCTCTTAATGATGGATGATTTTCTACTTTATTTTGCGCAGCCATAAATATCTCGTAAGCCAGGTATTCGGACCGATAAACCGTTTCATTCTCGGATGGCAATAGCTGATTCCAAATCATTTTGGTTTCCAGAAACTCAATATCACTAACTTCTTCAAAGAAGTTGGTACCTGTAAGGTGATAAAACATACACCCTTCCTTGTTGACCATTGACAGTTCCAAAGGCTGTGTGTTCACCGAAAACTTATGGTTTCCAAACTTGATGATGTTAGCTCCGTCTTCAAACAGTTCTGTTCGATCTTTAATCTGACGAATGGTTTCTTCTTTAAGCGACTTAAGTTTGCTTTCCAGGTCATCGGCCTTAACATTGTCGTCCAACTCTTTTAGTTGGGTAATAACATCGCGTACCTTCTCAATCATCAGATCTGATGCAAAATAACCATTGACTTCTGATATCTCATTGAACTTGGAAATGCGACTACGAATGGCTTTTAAGATACGTTCAGCTGACGATTGTAAAGCTGTTGTTTTGCGGTTACGCTCTTCCACCAGGCTTAGTTTTTTCGACTCAAAAGCATTGTAGACCTGTTCGCGTCGCTCGGCAATTCCCGGCATAAACTCGTCAAAATCGGAGAATTTACCTTCCAGCTCCTCTAGCTGCACCATTAGTTTCGAAAGGTACTCATCGGCTTTACCAGGCGTATCACAAAGATCGATGTAATTGAACATGCCCTGCTCTACCAGCTTCAACTGCGAACTAAAGTCAGCTTTTGCTTCAACAGCTCTCAGGCTTTTTCGCTGCTTCTTCAGGTCAGTTTTTATAAGGTTAAACTGTGAATAAACACCTGAAATATTATTGATGATCTGTGTGGTTTGCGTGGCATCATCAATTTTCAGATTGCTAACAATGTCGATCAGCATTTCGAGCTGTCCGGCTAGTTTTAAAATTTCATCGGAGAGTTCGTCCGCTTCGCTCACTTTGGCTACTTTGGTAACGCCCTCACGGATATTTTCTACTTTATCTTCATAAGATCTTAAGGCCTCATCGCGCAACAAAAAGGTCACACAATCCTGCGAAAGGCGGATCGTTTTTTCTTCAACATTGCTTTCCAACTCTTCCACGAAAGGTATATCAACGTAGCGTAGTTCTTTCAGGCTAATCACTTCTCCACGTACGGTACGAAGCGCTGCCAATAACTCCACATAACGATCAATGTCACCAATCTTTTGCTTGGTAATATGCGAGAATATTTCATCCACCTTAACGCTTACAGCGTCGATACGCTCTCTGGTATTTTTTCGGATGTTGCGCACCTTTTCATACTCGGCAATGGCTGAAAAAGCTGATTCTTTGATTTCAATCAGCGGTGATTTAATATCAAAAGCATCTGGTTCAGACAGCCAATAGTAGCTATCAATCACATCCGTACATTGTTTCACCAAATCGCCGTATACATCGGCATAGGTCTCGTCTTTATTCACTAACAATATGACTTCATTACACTCAGCCATTGCCTTCACTACATCTTTATTTCCAATTTTATAGAGGCGTGAATTATTTGTTGGCGCCACCTGGAACTCTGCAGTCATAAAAGGCGTTTGCCACACCTGTATAACGTGATGACGTGTAGGATCATCCGGCTTTTTAAAATAACACAACTCGCCATTATCAAATAAGGAATAACCATTGCAAATGATGGGCGTTTCTACGCGTTGATTAATCAGATTGTAAATCAATAAAACATAGGCACCGATCTCCTGATTATAAAATGTATAAAGAAAATCTTCACCATTAATCGAAGCCAGCTTACGCTCAAACATCAGACCTTCGATATCGCGGTCGAATAACTTAAACTGTCCATTCTGTAAATAATATCCATTGGCAAAAATAAGCCCCTGATCATCGGGTAATAATACACATGAATCTTCTAATGCATCAATCCTTTGAACTTTCTGGATCTTTGAATTATAAACAAAGTAACGGAACTCTTTTTCTTTATAAGGTAGAATCCGGATGATTATGAGGTTACCAATAATGGAATAATGTATTTCAGCATCATCAAGCGTTTGATCTTTCACCTCCACTTCCTCGGCATAAATTCCACGACCCGAGTTAGTGTTATCTTCAATTTTGAAAGTAATATCACCTCCCACTGCTTCCACAAAAACAACGTCTTCGATGGTTACGTGAGGATGTTCACCGTAAACGTATTGCTCACGCGTCACCTTTTCCCATTTAAACTCATGCTGATCAGGGAATACAAATTCATGCGAGCTTCTGTTTCCTTTATATTCAAGTTTATCACCCTTAATCAACCATTTAAAAGCCTTGATGTCATCATTACTTTTCCCTGTCTGAAACACCATAAACAGATGGGGACCAATGGTTGCAAATTTCTTGAATTGAGTCTCTTTGTAATATTCATAGAGGTTGTCAAAATCATTAACAAACTGAGTGTCATTAATGATGTTCATATTTTTTTGGTTAAAAATATGCTCTTTAAAATCATAGACACTGAATACATCATCTAAAGAGGTTTTTGTTTTCAGACCCATGGTTACGTTGTAACCAAACAGTAAGGTGTTACCCAAGGCCACCATATCTGACGGCGTACAATTATTTTCTGTACTGATGCGATCTGTCGCCACTAGTGTACTTTCAATGGATCCAAATACATCTTTTCGTGCCGTATTAAGCTGATCTAACCTTTGGCCCAGGTCGCCGGCATTTTTACGTAATCTGTTTTTAATGATTTCGTAGGTGCCTTCTTCAAGCTGTATGTTTTTATCTGTGGTGTTTTGATTATCAGACATAAATCATTTATTAGGAATGGATGATGAAACATGGCATAGCAATCCCGGCAATGAGGATGAATGCTGATTGCAAAAAGATTGGAAGTAACGCCTCCTGATTAAATCTGGAAGCGTTAATCATGGTGTTAATTATACAATACCAAGACTTTTGGCAGTGCTATTGGATACCCCCAGACTTTTGGCGATATCATTTAAACTACTTAGCATACTACCTGTCTTATCATCTGTATTTTCCTGCATCATGCGACCAATTAAAGCACTAATACTTAAGTTACGCACATCTTCGGATGAAATTCCAAACTGGTCGATGAAGCTGGCAAATTGATCTTTAAAACTCTTACCATCTGAGCTATCGAAGAAATGATTCTTGATATCGTTAATGATTTCACTGTTCTTCACTACCTTGTCAACCTGCTTACCCTGTGTGATGGAACCGATTATCTTATCAAAGAACATTGTTTCTCCACCTACGATATCGATATTTGCTGCTTTCAGTGCTTCGGCAATCACTTGCGACTGAGCATCCGCAATGCCTTTCTGAATATTAATACGTGCCAGCTCAAGCTCTTTTTGCATGTCTAACTTCAACTTGAACTCTTCGTGGTCACGACCAACAGCATCCAGCTTCTTCATTGCCATACCTTTATCTTCAATACCTTTAGCTTCAACAGCATTACGTTCGTCAAGCACTTTGTTTTCTGCCTGTCCTCTTTCGGCTTCTGCTTCAGCTTTTGCTTTAATCACTTCAGCTTCTGACTCACCAACCTTTTGAATAGATTCAGCATCTGCCGCGGCCTTAGCCTTTCTACCTTTGGCTTCAGCTTCTGCTTTCATTTCCATTACCTTCGCTTCATTCAAGCCCTGCTTCTCCATGGCGTCTGCTTTGGCTTCAATAACCTGAGCTTCTGCAACTCCAATGGCCGCTTCTTCAGCCGCTTTGGCTTCGGCCATGATCTTGCTTGCTTCGGCTTTCTTACCGGCTGCTTCAAATTCTGCCTCTGCATCAATTAATCGTGTTTTTGCATTATGCTCCGCAGCGTTCTTAGCCGCTTCAGCCGATTTGATTTCACGAACAAAAGCTTCTTCGGCATCCATTTCAGCCTTCGTAATCGCTACTTTCTTAGCACGGTCGGCCGATGCAAACTCTTGCGTATCTTTGATTTTCTCTTGCTCTGCAACAGTTGTTTTCTCCACCTCAACGCGCTCGCGAATCACTTCCTGAATTTGCTTTTTCTGCAATTCCACTTCTTTCTCTTTCTCAATCTGAGCCAAAGTAACAATGCGCTGACGTTCTGTTAATTTTAATTCACGTTCCTGTTCAACAGCTTCTGTTTCTACAGCTTCAACACGTTCACGGTTTTTCTCAGCAATAACAATCTGACGTTCTTTGTTCTTTTCAGTTACTGCAATTTCTTCTTCGGTTGCAAGGCGTGCCTTTTCAGCAATTAAGCGTTGCTCTTCAGCTACTTTTTTCACCTCGGCTTCTTGGCGGTCTCTGATGTTGGCAACTTCACGTTTCTGATTTTCTTCTGTCTCGGCTAACTGACGTTCTAACTCCAATACGGTTTCTCGCGCTTCAACATCCTGTTTGGTAATAGTCTTTTGCTTGTCGCGCTCAATCTGGTTCGATAGAATTTTTTGCTTGGCAGTTAGCTCAACAATCTTCTTAATACCTTCTGAATCGAGGATGTTATTTTCTGACAATGACTCTAGAGGTGTTTGCTCCAGGAAGTCAATAGCACAGTCATCCAGAATATAACCATTCAAATCGGTACCAATGATGTTGAGAATCTCGTGCTTAAATTTCTCACGCGAATTATAAAGTTCAACAAATTCGAATTGCTTACCAACCGTTTTCAAAGCTTCCGAAAACTTAGAATCAAACAGTTCAACCAGGGCTTTTTGATCTGAGGCGCGGCTACAACCGATTGATTGCGCCACCTGAATTACATCTTCGCTGGTTTTGTTTACCCGCACAAAGAAAGCCACTTTAATATCAGCTCGCATGTTGTCTTTACAAATCAGGCCATCTTTAGCCATGCGTTCAATAACAACTGTTTTTAAGGTGATATCCATAATCTCCATTTTATGAAGAATAGGTATTACAAACATGCCTGTAAACGTCACCTTTGCACCACCGGCACCGGTGCGCAACATTGCTTTCCCTTGCGTAACTTTTCGGTATGTTTTTACAATAAGATAAAATGCTCCAATACAAACAAATACAATCAATAAAATTGTAGCTATTCCTAAGGATTGAATTAATTCCATTTTTTAAATTTTATAGGGTTCTACTAAATAACATTTTTTCTCGGGTATATATTCTATTATCAGGGCTGTTTGACCTTTTTCCAAAATCACCTCGTCATATGTGAGTACATTGACACGATAGATGTTACCATTCCTGTTTATTTCTGCCTGACCAAACTTGTCATGGGTGGCACGCATCAAAACAGTACAAACTTTACCGGTATATTTGAATTGATCCTCATTGTTCTTTTTCATCTTGGTGAATACCATTGCTATTGGGGTCGTGAGCACCTTGGAAACCATTAGACTTACGATCAGATTTGGTATGAGGGCTGCTAACGCCAATAAAAAAGAGCTGTTGCCTAGAAAATGATTGAACAAGATGGAAATAACCCACATTGGAATAACCAGAAAGCTCAACCATACCATAAATGGAATCTTGCCAAGATTAAAAAAGACTAGGATGGAGTTAAGAAAAGCTACAGATCCAACCCCTTCACCTGCATTGACTTCGGCTTCGGTATCCACATCAGTATCAAGATCTACATCAGCATCTGCATCAATGTCCACATCGGCATCCACATCAACACTAATCGTGTCGACATCCATTGCCCCAATGATCACAAAGATCCAGTAAATCAATATCAATAGTAATAAAACAGTGGGTATGATATTTACCCCGGAAAAAGCAGCTTCAAATAATTCCTTCATAATTGAGGGTTTTGTTTTTTGATTCTAAAGGCCTTACTAAAACAGTAGCAGCATTAATAATTGAAAATAAAAAAAGGTTAATGCCAAAAGCACTAACCTTTTATATGTATGTCTATTCTTCTTGTTTATTCATGCCTAACTTTTCTTTTAGCTTGGCTAAAGATTCGGATGCTTCAGCTTTTTCTGTTCCTCCGAGTGCTGAATCAATTTCATCATCCAAGGATTTGGATTCGTTAGCAATTTCACCATAAGCTTCCGATAAAGCTTCTTCCTGGTTCACCTTTTCCTTCATCTTTTCAAGCATACTGATGGTACTGCTCGAATCGATTTGTGCCATCTGCTTATTAATGCTCTTAGTAGCTTTGCTTACTTTTACTCGTGCCTTGAGCGTCCGTAGTTCATTTTCAAAAGTACTGATTTGTGAACGCAATTTTTTAATGTTGGCATCTAACTGAGCAATGTTTTGATCAAAACGGTTCACCTCGCTCTGCTTTTCTTTGGCAGTGGCTAAACACTCTTCTTTTTTAGTTAGTGCTTCGGTTGCCAGTCTGTCAGCATCTTCAGGTGTGATAGCTCCTTTTTCAGCTTTCTTGAGTAATAAAATGGCCTTGCTCTCGTAATCATTGGCACGCGAACGATTTGTTTCCAAATCGTTTTTGGAGCGAATGGCTAAAGCCTTTACTTCTGCCAGGGCCTTTAAACTATCATCTAAATTCTTTTTAAGATCGCGAATACCTTGTTCGGTCATTTTAATCGGATCTTCTAATTTATCAATTGCCGAGTGCGCTTCGGCTGTTCCTATTTTGAATAATCTGCTAAATACGTTCATGGTACAATTCTTTTGAAGAAAACTTAATTATTTCGTTGGCATATTCACTAAGTAATAAACCTAATGAGTTAATAGAACCTTCTAATTCATTCAAATCGAGATTCTCAATTTGGAGTGTATCTCTGAAAATCACCTTTCGACCAGTTTCATCAAGCACGAAGGCTCCGTGAACAATATCGCGGTTCTTCATCAGTAATTGCTTGAACACACTCATATTATCTTCATTGATTTCAAAAATAAACTGCTCCATTATCAGGAGTGGATCGACACAACCAAGAACTAAATTTACTATCCCTTCACCGGGCTTAGTCACAACAAGAACACCTTCGTTCTCCTGTTCAGTTACGATTTCACAATTTAATTCTAACAGGTAATTCTTTACTTTTCTAAAATAGTCTTCCATCATAGAGAGGTTTCATTTTTCAGGTTTTGAATTTAAAAAAATTATTGACTCATTAATCATAGATTGTTTATTTAAAATCATAAGAAAGAGTTAAGGTTATTAGCAATTGCGTTTTATTTTTCGTTTTTTTGACAACTACATTAGCAAATGTAACCAATATATTTTTAATTGCAAATTTTATTAGCATAAATTATGAGTTTTTTTGGCAAAAACATTCGAAAGATTCGTTCGATACAAAAAATAAGTCAGGCAGAATTTGCAGATTTATTTGAATTATCAAGGGCTAGCGTAGGTTCTTACGAAGAAGGACGCGCCGAACCTAAAATAGAATTAATCAATAAAGTTGCTAATCATTTTAGCATTACTTTGGATGAACTTATTAATAAGGAGCTAACCGTTAATGAACTTTACCATTTTGATGTGGGAAGTGAGCCGACCTTTAAATCCACTCAACACTCTACTTTCACCACATTAACCATACCTTTACTGTTATCCATACATGAATTGAACACTGACACATCCAAAGCAAGCAAAAAGAAACAATCTATTCAATTGCCTTTGAATGTTAGCTATGATAACCCAATTGCAATTGTATTTTATCCGTACCAATTTATGGCAGCACCAAACAACCTGAGACAAAACGATATCTTAATAATTGATACAAGCCAAGGTCAACTAAATAACAAACAGCATTTTTTAATCAAGGTCAATAATGCTATCTACATTAGTAAGCTAAATTTATTAGCAAATAACAAAATCCTTATTAAACAAAGCAAACAGGGCATTACGACTGTAAACATAGACGAAATTGACTATTATTATCCTATAATCAGATTTTTGGGAGACTTACCAGAAGAAAGTGAGTCTGAAAGAATAAATCGGTTAGAAGAGCAACTCATTTTATTAATTGAAAAAACACTACAATAAGCTATCATGAAAGAAGTTCTTAGCCACTTGAAACAAACACTTGAAGACCGAATCCTATCAAAAAGTGAAAAGAAAGCACTTAAGGCCGTTATTGGAGAAAAACAATTAAGCAAGCATGAACTAAGCCGTGTAAGAAGTGAGATATTTACTGAAGCACGTAATCATTTCAATGAATTCAAGCACGTTCAGGTAATCGATTGGTTGGAAGAGGCCAACAAGCTTATTCTACCAAAAGAATCACAAAATCTATACTGTCATTCATATTTTAGCCCTGGTCAGGAGTGCTTAAGTGCAATTCTTACACAAATAAGTTACGCCGTTAAAAATATTGACATCTGCGTTTTCACTATTAGCGATAATGAAATTCGGGACAAATTAGAATATGCTATGAATAAAGGTGTGAGAGTCAGGATTATTACTGATGATGAAAAAACTCATGACCTGGGTTCTGATGTTGATTATCTTCAACGGAAAGGTGCAGAAGTAAAAATCGACAACTCAAGTCACCATATGCATCATAAATTCGCAATTTTTGATAGTGAGATACTTTTAACTGGCAGCTATAACTGGACAAGAAGTGCTGCTCAATTCAATCAGGAAAACATCCTGGAAACAAACGATCCTAAAGCAATTAGCAGTTACAAGAAAGAATTTGATAAGCTTTGGAATTCAATGAGTATTTATTAATTCTGATTGATGACTGAATAAACATGGCTTAACGGAATAACATATCTTCGATCACACTGTATTATTGCCCCTTTAGGCATCAGTTAATTCAATAACTCAGCAGTCCTTTCTACCTTCCAACAATGTAAATAAAAGGATTGATGTCCATAATTAAACCATAGTTTACTTAAAGTTCCTTCAATGTTTGTTCAACTTATATTGAAGGGACATTAAGTAATCAACATTCAATTAGCTAATAGCCTACCTCCACTCCATTTTTGCAATATAAATCCCTTTTTTATCCCATCCTGTATTGGATAAATACCACTCATCTTCCGACACTTTGATAACTTCAGAAGCGTGGGTGGGTAGTTCGCATACTAAATTTTCGATTGGGAATGAATCTGGGAATTTGGACCAATAAACATGTGTTTGATTATAATCGGTCATAGCCCGGCAAATGAATAAATAATAAAGATCATCTTTTTTAACAACAAATGGTGATTCTGCATCTCCTCCCCAATCGCATTTTAATGATTGAGTATGCACAATCTTTGGGCCACTCCAATGTTTTAAATCAGGGCTTGTACGAACAGCCACACAAGATCGAAGATCTACTTCATCGAAGGTGCGCGTGTAATAAAAGTAGTAAAGATCATCATCCTTCAAAATATATGAATCGCGAGCATGTCCGGGATCACTAAACAGAGGATTAAGAACATGGCGCTCCCAGTCAAACATATTTTTTGAATCAGCTCTGCATAATTGTCCCCAACTGGCATAATTAGGCGCATGCTCCTGCCGGTTACCAATATTGTAGAACATATGCCACTCATCGCTGCCTGCTTCATGGTAGACATGAGGTGCCCACAATACGCGTTCCACCCCTGGTTGACACATAAGCGCATAATCATGATCCTCCCATTGAGACTGATTAAAGTGGTCAGCCGAGATATGAAACAGTTTCGTTTCTCCTGTCCAGGGATTAATTGGTTTGTGGCCGATAATACCATAGGCATGCCATTTTCCATCAGGTCCTTTAGCAAAACAATGGTCGTTTGTATACCAAGTTGTATCTTCTTCAGACCGAGTATCATTCGGATTAAAAATATGTTGCCATTTACCAACAATTTCAGGCTTTTGAACTTTCACATTCTTATTACTCTTCTCTTTATTTTTAAAGCAAGCAACCAGTAATACTGATGTGAGTGCTAATATTATTGTATGTGTTTTTGCCATCTTTATGAATCTTCAATTACAGTACTTACAACTCTTAGGTTCGTAGATAAAGCAAAAGTAGAATCAGCATATTGAAATGTAGTTTACAAATCATGACGAAAAGTATACCATTAATGATAAAGCAACGGATTTTATAGAAATAGCTCCATTAACTCCTATTATCAGACAGCTGCCCTACTTTTTCCGATACTTACTTGGCGATACGCCAAACTTACTATTGAAACATCTTGAGAAGTACTTCTGAGTACCAAAGCCCGTTAAATCGGCAATTTCAGAAATAGAGTAAATACTATTACGCAACAGATGCGCAGCTTTATTTAATCGAAAGGTTCGTATATAATCCACCGGACTCAGACCAGTTAACGCCTTTACTTTTCGATAAAGGCCAGAAGGGCTTAAAGCTACTGCAGATGATAACTGATCGACATTAAACTCTGAATTATCAATAGCTTCCTCCAAGGCTTTACTTAGTTTATCCATAAAAGCCTGATCAATCGGATTTAATTCGGCCTGCACCTCCTCAAGCTGATCATTTGAATATTTCTCGCGTAAGCGCCGACGAAGTTCTATTAATTTTTCAGCTTTTATTTTTAACAAACTTTCTTGAAAAGGTTTTGTAATATAGGCGTCTGCACTACATTTAGCAGCACCAACTTCTGCTTCGTAACCGGTTTTTGCAGTTAATAATATTATTGGTATATGACTTGTTTCAATCTGTTCCTTAATGACTTTACAAAGCTCAAAACCATTCATCTCCGGCATCATCACATCTGATATAATTAAATCAGGCATTAAAACACTCACTAACTCCCTTGCTTCCTTACCGTTGGATGCTTCTACACATTGATAAGAATTTGCAAAACTCTCTTTGATAAAAGAACGGATATCTTCATGATCATCTACAATTAATATCAGTTTTTTATCCTTTGATGTGACAACGTCATTGGTTTCGATCAACTCACTATCAACTCCTATAGGTATAACAAGTGTAAAAACAGAACCTTCCCCTGATTTACTCCAAACACTAACCTTAGCTCCAATTAATTCACTCAATTCTTTAACTAGTGATAAACCAATACCCGAACCATTGGTTCTCTTTTGTTTAGCTTGATAGTATCTTTCAAAAATCCTGGATTGTTCTTGCTCGTTCATTCCAATGCCATAATCCTTCACTTTAATACGACACTCTGTTTCGTCTGCTTCAAGGTAAACTTCAACATCGTTATCTTCAGGACTAAATTTAATTGCATTGGACAACAAGTTATACAAAATGGTTTCAATCTGCTCACGTGGACCGCTAATCCATACTGGTTTTTCAGGTAATACCAGACGTATCTGATGTTGCTCTTCCCGTATCCGAAATGCATCAACCGTTGCATTCAAAAACTCTTTCATGTTGAAAAAGCTCTTTTTTGGTTCCACATCCGGGCGATCCATTCTTTTTAGATCAAGCACTTCATCAATCATTCGTGTCAATCGATGCGTATTGTGCTGAATGCGTTCCAAATCTTTGTTTTCTGAACCACTCTCATTCGTCATTAAACGATCAATTGAGCCTTTGATTAGAGTCAGCGGTGTTCTGATTTCATGCGACACATTTAAGAAGAAACGAAACCTTAGTAAATCAAATTTCTCTTTTTGTTTTCGTTTCTCCAGCTGCCTTGTCTTAATTAATATAACTACATATAACACATACAGCAATAATACTAAAATTAAGAAATAGGCAATTTTAGCAAAAGTCGTTTTCCACCATGGTGTCAGGATAGTAAGAGCAAAACCTGTAGTATTTCTCTTCCCCTTCTCCCTGATTTTAACCGTGTATTCACCTGGTGCTAAATAATTCCAACTTCGTTGGCGATCATTAATTACAATCCAATTGCTTTCATAACCTTCGAGCATAACTTCATAAAGAATATCCTCATCCTGACTATAATTGAGACTGGTGAAATCAACCAACAGATTATTCTGATCATATGCTAATTGAAGCCCAGCAAATGCCTCATTTTCTTTCCACATAGAGGTGCCCTTAAGCGAATCAAAGATAAATGCTTCACCATTGATACGTACTTCGTTGATTAATAGTGAATTTTCTACTTCGTCGGCATCTAATATATCTGGATGAAAACGATAAAAGCCATACCTTGTACCAAAATACATGTAACCATGTAGATCTTTAGAAGCTCCCTGCGTGCAGCTATTCCCCATTTGTCCGGAATACAATTCAAAGGTTTTTACTTCAGCATTGATTGGGTCTATTTTAACCAATCCCTGATTAGATCCAAGCCATAAAAATCCCTTATCATCACTCAAGATGGATTCAACATGAAGAGATGGTAATAAATGGTTATTCTTGAAACTCAAAAATTCCTGAAGACGGTGGTTATAATAAAAAACGCCATTTTCACCTGCGAACCAATCGACCCCATTTAACTCAACACTATTAAATAGTAATCCAATTTCTCTACCGCTTGCCTCCCGGAATTTCTTCACATGGTTGGTAGTTAAATCCCATAAAAAGGTGTCCCCGTCACGGCAGCTGATCCAAAGATACTTTTGATTGGTTATACAAACCATATGAATGGTTTTTCCCGATAATAAATCAGGCTTATCCAATTCCGGGAATTTACTTCGTGCATTAAATTCTGAATCGATATGCACTAATCCACCATAAGTACCGCACCAGACATCACCATCAATACCTTCACATAAACTTCCGATAAAATCATTCGGTAATTTACCGTTACTTACCATGAATGGAATACATCGGTAATCATTGTTTTTTTTCCTTTCAGCACTCAAATAATACAAGCCACCTCCATAGGTACCGATCCACACATTTGAATTAGCATCTTCAACCACAGGAAATATTAAATTCCTTCCCAAAGGTGATCCATTAACCTGACGCAATGGAAGCGTTTTGAAATTAGGTCGGCTGGAATCCAAATCCTCCTTATCCCAAACATTTATTCCACCTCCCCAAGTCGCAATCCAAATATCGCCATTCTGCATAGCTTTTGGGGAACTAATATCACGATGGCTTAAGCCGCCTTGTTGTCTATACTCTGACCTGAAGAACTGGAACCTTTCAGGTTCAAAGGTTATTTTATAAAGACCGTCATTACGAGTTGCTATCCATAAATTGGAAGATTGATCAAAGAATAAATCAACAATTTCGCGATCAAGTACACTAGCAAAAACTTCTCTTACATCAGCATACCCATTATACTCATCAATATTCTGGATAGAATACAATTTACCTGACGTCGGCTCGTAGAATCCAATACCAAACAAATGCATTGAAAACCATACTTTTCCATCTTTGGCTTCAATTGGGTTTGAGCAAGCACGTACAGGCAGATCACCGTTAGAATTTAACCACTCTACTTCCTTTGTAATGGTGTCCAGGTGTCCGATACCATAACCTGAACTGATCCAATAACCCAATGATGATTTATCAATCCCGTTATATTCTCCTCTAAGGGTATCTTTACCAAGAATCAGTTTTCTATCCAATAAATAAACATTTGCAGTCCTTTTTGACAGATCATTTGCTGGTTTAAACGGGCGTGATTCAAAACCGTTAAAATAGTAACTTCCTTTTGTGCAATGCAATATGATCAAACCATTATCTTCCTGATCGATGGAAACTATCGGATGAGGTGGTAACCCATTGCTTTGATGCCAATGATGGAGGCTTAGCTCTATCATACTTGCCCCACTAAAATGGGTTACAGTGAAAAATAGTATTATCAAAAAAATGTATCGAACCATACCGCTTGGTTTCTCATTAACTTATAATCGTTAATTTTTAAAAATTCTGAGATGTATTTAATACGATCCATTCGCATTATTTTTCAATCAAAGAATTGTTTAACCCAGACACCTAAATTACTATTTGTATTTACAAAAATTCCAGGTGTGACCATTTATTTCTTAATAAATAATCACGCCTGGAACATGGGTTTGTTATTCGGAATTACTTTCTGATTCAATGCTATTTACAACTTAAAAACTACCGCTTTATTTCCATTCGCATTTAGCAATTTTATTTTTGACTTTTTAGCTATACCATTATCCAATTGTAATTTATCAACCTCAACTTCACCGTACTCCACATTCAATGTAACTTTCTTATCGCTCACCACACAGTTACCCCAAGCCGAACCATTACTCCAAAAATAAGTTCCCGGCCTGGCAGTTATTGTGAATGTTTTAGTATAACCGTTGTAGTTAAATTTACTCAAGGCCATTGGTGCCGACCAGCTAGCCATAGCACGTGCATAAAAATGTCCACACTCAGGCTCATCAAACGGATTTCGTTTTTTACCATCATAACGGTCACGAATGGCCTCAATACATTTTAAGCCATTTTCAACCTGTCCCTCGTACAACATGCCTATCGCCGCCGTGTATTCAAAGCCCGACATGGATTCGGCCCAGTATGGAAAAGGAACTTTCAATCGGCCTTTGGGCCAACTTGACATGATCAGCCCTGATTCTTTATCCATCACATAAGAACGCATATTATTAAAAACATTTTCGAACTCCTCAACAAAGTTATTGGTCATGATGGTTTGCATCGTCGTTTTTATATGCTCTTCATCGGCCAAATAGCCCAATCCGCAAACATGCGCCATATACTGACCTGCAAGTTGATCAACCAAACAACCTGAACCTAACTGATACCAAGGTACTTCTACATCAGGATCATCCATATCCAGAAACTCACCATATTCTTTAGGGTTTGTGATTTTATGCTCATAATAATTGCCGTTGAATAGGTTCGCATCTACCCATTTTCTACCGTTCTCCTGAATAGCTTCACACTTTTTCGCAAACTGCTTATCTCCGGCTACTTTAGCCATTTCGGCACAGGCTTTTAAAGCTCCAAAATACCAGAATTGCATTTGAGGGTTTGGTCCATAATAATCACAATCCATTGTATTGTGCTGTTTGCCTTCCTGCACACCATCCTGATTACCATCCCATCCTTTGGCTTTCCAACCATAAGACATGGCCAATTTGACCTTTGGCCAATGCTTCATTAAAAATTCCTTATCACCTGATAGCATCCAGTCTCGGTAAAAGCGCATAATCGTTCCCATTTGTCCATCAGCCGCTGCAGTGTGATGACCTTTATTACTCTCCAAAGGAAACTTGACCCTGTTCATCATATGTCCCTTATCACTGGTGGCATATGTAAATTCCACATCGCGCATGGTTTGCGCCAACTCACTGAATAAAAAACTGGTGGCTGTCTCGTAATTCCACACATGCGTGCAACTACCATAACACGAACCCACTTCATCCATTATCCCTTCCCAGCCCATCAGGTGTCCTGAAGGAATACGAAATACAGTTTGCGAACGCATACTGGTTAAATTAAATAAAGCCGCTTCTTTTACAACATCAGGAATAGAAGTATTAAGGAAAGTATTGACGAAGTTTATAGTCTGCTTTTCATATTCCGGCAGTTTATTAATTTCTTTCTCAATCACCTCCTTTGCATCTGTGTATTGGGTAGTGTAATAGTTTCCAATTATTTTGCCACTGCGATTTAAGGACCACCCTTCATTCCAATCCAGGCGATTAGGAAAATGCCAGGTCATGTAAAAGGTAAAGGTCTGACTAGAGTTGGCAGGAATTATTTTCTTCTTGGCGAGAGAGGCCATTGGATTATCATCAACCAACTTATCTTTATCAGTCAACAGACCATCTTCACTAAAATCATCCCAAAAGTCCAATATTGCATTTTCCCAGTGATTAGGCGTGGATGATCGACGGTAAGTCAGCTTTCCTTCATTTAATGTCGAAAGAGCGAATGTTCCCCATGCAGCATCTTCCTGATCCACTCCGTCGCTGCTCATATAAATTCCACTCACTTTATCACATTCAAAAAATGTATTGACATTATCCTTCGCACCATAAGGTACAATATCTCCCTTCCAGTTTTTGTTGGTTTTACTGCCATCAATACCAATAAAATTGCGGATTGAACCACAAACAGCAACCTCCATTTCTTTATTGGTATTATTGGTTACTTTGTATTTGAGAATAGCAATAGGAATACTGCTGGCGTCCACATCTCCCGGTATAAAAGGATTAAAACCTTTTATTTTCACAGATATTGGTAATAGATCATCTTCAAGGTTAACCTGACCAAATGGGTACGCCCCATCAAATGAAGCACTGGAAAACCGAGGCAATCCATGATGATTAACCGGACGACCTTCGTAATGCTGATATTCACTAACATCAAGTGGCCCCATTAAAGCTTTTGTCATGGCTTCCTTTCCTTGTGGTTTTACATACACCGAAAAGAAGGGAGCGTTATTCCCTACCGGAGTAGTGTAAAAGTTCATCCCGGGTTTATTCATAATCTGCCAGTCGCGCAGTTCCCCTCTTCCTCCTAATGAAACTGTTCCGGTACCAATTCCACCCAAAGGAAGTGCAACATTTAATAAATGATCGCCATCATAATGCTTGAATTTGGGCCATTCCTGCGCATTGGCAGATAGACTTAACAAAATGACTATCAAAAAGATTCCTATTCTTTTCATTGTTTATTCTTTTATCATTGTTTTAATAAAATCAGTTTCTTCTTTCATGTAAGGACTGCCGTCTTTCCTAAAGATATCATGAAACCATATTTTTGGTTCTGACTTATATTTTTTATCCCATGAGTCCCAGGGATAGATTGTTTGAGATTTTCCATCAACCAATCCCCAATTGTATGCAGCAACCTTGTATTTTTTAAAAATCGGGAGAATTTCGTGGAAACTTGAACCAACTGGTCGTGCCATATATTCGGTGCATATTAAAGGTCGATTTGAGATGGACAGCCTTTTTACCATTTTTTCAGTATCTGAGGCATTAGCATAACAATGGAAATTTATTATATCTGAGTTGTCATAAGCGAATTTGTCAATTTCACTCATTTCATCCAGTTCCTTATGAATTGATGTCCAAACATCGATACATATAGGTTGAGACGGATTTACTTCACGAGCCCATTTGTAAACCTTCTTTAATAAGTTTAAAGAATACTTTGCCTTATTTTCAGGCTCAAGTTTTCTGTAACTATTTCCGTTAATATTTCCGGGTTCGTTATACAAATCCCAGATTATAACACGTTTGTCGTTTTTGAAATGCGAAATAATTCCTTTTACATAGGACTCAAGAGCATCACATTTTCTGGAATCAACCAAAACTTCACTTCCGGGACTTTGAACCCAGCCCGAATTATGTACTCGAGGGGTTGGATCAGGTTGTTTACCAAGTTTTGGTAGAGGATTCCATACGTCATCAAGTAACACCAGCATAGTCTTAATCCTATGCTTATCCGCGATTTCAAGGAACTCCTCAATCCGTTGGATGAATTCTTTCGAATTCTGTTCCCAAAGCATGTGATGCAAAAAAACGCGCATGGTATTGAAACCTAGTTCCCCGGCCCATCCTAATTCTCTATCAATGGTTTTTGGATCAAAGGTTTCAGCCTGCCACATTTCCAGTTGATTAATGGCCGTAGACGGGACAAAATTAGCCCCAACCAACCATGGCTGGTTTTGATACCATAAATTAGCTTTTTCTACACTCCACTGCTGACAATAAGCTGATTTAGCTATAACTACAAATAGTAAAAACAAGCTAATTTTTAGTTTTATTCGATTCATAGACATGATTTTATTTCATTAATCCTCTCATCTTCTTTTCTTGTTCACCATTCCAATATCCACAGTCTAACCTGAAAAAGACTGAGGTATACGGAATCGTCAGATTCGTTTTAAGCACCAGAATATTGAATACTTTAGCCGCTTCATCAATATTGGCAATCAACTCTTCATGAAGCTTTTTATTGACGCTCTTCCCATTTAAGATTTTAAAGAGTTCTTTTTTGTAGGCTTCAATTCCCTTTGCTTCCTCTTCTGGCACAAAATCAATTTCCTTATCCAGAAACACTACAGAATAAACATGCTCAGCTTTTTCAATGGCTGCCAAAGGTAAGGCCAGGTTTAACAAGTGATCGCCATCGTAATGTTTGAAGGTGGACCATTTTTGGCATATAAACCAACACTTATCCAGACGAGTAGAATAACCGAAATACTAATTTTAATCTTTCTCATATCAATAACTTTAGTTTTTGCTTTTATATAATTCTACAGGCGGTCTGTAATTAATTCCTCTATCCAATAACACATTCAAATGATATTGCATTCGAACTACGAAGTTCTTCCACTCGCGATTCTCCATATTAGTCCAGCCGGCATCTGCCAAGGCAAAAGCTCGCGGGAATGTCATGTAAAATGCCCGATGGATATTTTTTACCGATTCCCCCCAGATGGTCGCCTCAATTCCCCTGATATATTCTGATTCTTCTTTGGGAAGTCCATAAGCGGGATCAAACTCATAAACTTTATTAAGGGGGAGTACTGGAATCCAGGCTGGTAAATATTCCTTATCACTTTGCGATTCCGGGTAATCAAAATACGCGTATTCGCCAGGGGCACAAATCAATTTAAGTTGTTGTTCCCTGGCATCTGCAATGACTTTCTGTGCAGTTCCCAAGCGCCATAGAAAAATGGTTTCTCCTTCGGGGTATTTATGGCCGGCCTCGTGCCAAAACTGAACATTCTTACCATATTCTGATGCAATTTTTGTGACCCTTTCAAATAGATAATCCATTAATTGGTCATCCATTTTCAGACCTTTTTCATTTTTTAAATTCTGACATTTAGGACATTTCGACCAAGCTTCTTTATTTACTTCGTCTCCACCAATATGAATTTCATCTGCTGTGAATATTTCACTTAACTTCCGTATCACATCCTCATAAAAAGCATAGAATTTATGGTTACCAATACATATTGGCGCAGCATGGGGATAAGCCTCTTTAATTTCGGCCTTTAAAGTAGTATCGGGAAAACACGCAAACTCCGGATACGCGGTCAATAAAGCATGGCCGTGCCCGGGTATATCCACTTCCGGAATGATCTGTACGTTTCGCTGAGCGGCATAGGCCACTAATCCTTTTAAGTCTTCAGTAGTATAAAACCCACCTTTAAGAATTTCGTCATTATAAATGGCATCGCGTTTGGCACCAAGCTCCGTCAATCGGGGATATTCTTTCATTTCCAGCCTCCACCCATGGTCGTCGGTTAAATGCAGGTGCAAGGTGTTAAACTTATAGTAGGCCATGGCATCTACATAGCGTTTAATATCCTCTACCGGTAACATATGACGAGCCGGATCCAACATTAATGCCCGGTACTCAAAACGAGGGGCATCAACAATGTTCAGTTTATTAATTCTACGATCAATGCGAAGATCCGGATAGGACGTAAAAATCTGATCGAGTGTTTGAATAGCATAAAACAAGCCTCTACCACTGGCTCCTGTTAAGCGGATTGCCTGTTCATCTATATCTATCTTGTATGCCTCTTCCTTAGGTAAACGTTTATCTATACTGCAAACAATCTTTTGCAAGTCATTATCTGAATGCTGCCCTCCCTGTTCAGTATCAAGGTGTCTTAAAACGGCTTTCTTTAGTAATTCCTTTAAATACTGACTTTCAATATTCGTATTGAAATCAATCAACATTTCATTCGCCAGTACAACTTTCTCTTCTGAAATCTGCATTGAATTCGGCTGTGGTATTAATTTCAATTCAGCACTTGAGGCGTTCATCTCAATAAAAACAATGCAAAAAAATAATAAAGCTCTGATTTTCATAAACTGGAATTATTTGTTCATTAATTTCCTCATCTTCTTCTCCTGCTCTCCATTCCAATAGCCACAATCCAAACGGAAGAAAACAGATGTGTAAGGAATTGTCAGATCGGTTTTTAAAACCAATATATTAAATACTTTGGCCGCCTCATCAATATTGGCTATCAACGCTTCATGCAATTCTTTGGTCACGTTTTTTCCACTCAATATTTTATATAGTTCCTTTTTATAGGCTTCAATTCCTTTTGCCTCTTTTTCGGGCACAAAGTCAATTTCCTTATCAAGGAATACCTCCGGGTACACTTGCGGTGCCTTATCAATCGCAACCAATACCTCTTTTACCACATCCAACTGCTTTTCTCCGGTTGAAATGGTTTTTATGGCCGCCTTGCTTTGTAATGGATAGGCAGCATCAACCACCAATATCCAATTACGATGGCCAAGAAGAGGTAATTGTTCTTTTAAGGTTTCGCGCCAGTTGTGATCTGCTTCCTGAGCAACAAGCTGAAGTGAGCATAAACCTGTAATTAAGATTCCCAATAATATTCTCATCATATTTATTGAATGTTTATCGTTAATATTTGATTCGATCTCAGTGTTAAATGCATCAAGTCCAAAAGAATCTTCCTTCCATCAAGAGTATATCTGACATCAATACTTTTACGGTTGATATCTGCATTCACAACAGTAGGATGGAAATCTGGATAGAGAACTAATGAAACCTGCTTTAAATCCAGCTCGCCGAATAATAGTTCTATTGTATTTGTTTGTTGGACGCTATTTCTTTGCTGTGAGAAGTTACCCCAACCTTGTGCAGTGGAAAAAAATGATTTGTGGTTTTCAGGCTTCCAACGTGGATTAAATCCTATAGTTTTTTGTGGACCATTGTATTGAAAACCTTGGGTTGCCAACAATACTGACCAATTAGATAAAGCTCTGCTGTAAAATTGTCCACATTCATCATCTCCAAATGGATTTCCACTAAAACCAAAATTACCCCAACCATTATCCGTTTTATACCCTGTTTTTAATTTCCCATTGTAACGATCATAACCAGAACGTAACAAAATAAACGCTTCTTTAAAAAGCCCGTACTTGATAAGTGATGCTCCGATTGTATATTCATAACTTGTCCAAATTTCATCGGAATATCCTGAAGCATATTTTGTTCGATCGTTGCCGGGCCAAGTTGTTCCAACCATACCTGCTTCATCAGGTTTCGCGAATTTTCGGGATACCTGAATGTGATTATTAAGATTGCTTTTAAAGTTAAATTGAAAAACGGATCTGGTTGCTGAGAATATTCGGTAATTCGGATATAAAGTATCAAAGTTAAGTTGATCAGCCCACCATTGTCCCAATAACTGATCGGTCATGCAGCCATTTTCATAATCGGTTGCCCGATTATCTCCTGGAATCTGAATAAAATACTCTCCATTCCAGAGTCTATCGTTCTGAAGTTTTCCAGAGCTGACAGCAATACCCTGCCATTCTTCTGCTTGTTCAATATCTCCGGCTACTTTAGCCATTTCTGCCGAAGCGCTTAATGCCGTTAAATACAAAGAAGTCAGGATTGAAGGATTCCCAGTCATGCTGGCATCATAGGTGGTATGCTTTGGTGCATCTGAAAGCCAACCATCTTTATCCTCATCATGATTCACAATCAAATAGTTCATCGCCTTCTTTATATTGGGATACATTGTTTTTATCCAACTATCATTGTTCGATAACAAGTATTCACGATAGGCACCTATTATATCTCCACACTGACCATCAAAAGCCGGAGATCCATTGGGCTGACGATAAGGAATCTGACCGTTACTTTTAACTGCCTTAAACGATTGCTCCTTTATTTTTCTACCCATTTGCGGAAATAAGCGGGCATGTGCCTGGGCATAATGCCAAACGTGATTACAGTTGCCGGCACATGATCCATCACCTGCTCCACATCCTTCCCAGAGGCCTACATAATTGTTCTTGTCATGAAAAATAGTTCTGCTTTTTAATATCGCTAATTGATTTCCTAACCTTTCGATTAACCAAAACGGAAGATTGGTTTTATACAGACTCTCGGAAAAGGTCGCGGTTGTTGTCTTTAACCATCTATGATTATCAATTATATAACCCGAAAGCTGCTGAATATCATACCAATAATTAGCATAGTAATTACCCTGTCCCTCCCAGGTTCCTTTCCCCCAGGCATCCCACGAATCCAAATGACCTCCATTCAATCCGTTAGGAAAATACCAGACCAAAGCGAATTCCATTTCTTTTCTTTCGCCGGGAGCCAAAGTAATTTTAGCATTTAAAGCACCAGCCCAGGTTTCTCCTTCTATACTTCTTTTTGATTTTGATTTTGTTTTTATATCACCCGAGGTTTTAAAATCATTATGAAAGTCGTCATTATACTCTATGCCTGCATTCCCCTGTACATCATCCACGTCACTTAGCAGCATTAAAGCCATTGCTCCAAAATGTTCATCGTCTGAATTAAAATCACCTTCCATTAAAAGCATTGACATGTTTCGTAGCTTTTCAATCCTATTCCTGTTATTACCGTAATAATCTGATTTATTACCTACAACTGCTTTTCTGTTAATGCTTTTCTGAAAACGTTCGGCAAAAGAATCTCCTTCTGTAATTTTGGGAATCCGGGAAAAACCAACCGAATTTTGCTGTGAAGCCAACAAGCTAATTTCGAGAGGTTCGCTGCTTTTATTTTTCAATGTTATGGTGTAAAAAGCAGCAGGTATTCCGGAATTTTTCAGATCTGTTGGAATGAATGGATTATAAACATCCAAGCCCACATCCACTGCTATATCATCTATAAAGCGATAACTTAAAAATGGAAACTTTGAGCTTGCATTAAGTTCTTTCATGGCAGGAAATCCAGCAACTTCTTTCGTTTGTAATGCACGAGTGCTGACACCATCATTACTCTTGACACGAATAGCAAAAAAACTATTGGGAATAAAATCGTGTGTCATATTATTAAAAATCTGCCAATACCTCGGAACCGCACTTCCATCGTACTGGATACATCCCGTTCCAATTCCACCAACGGGAAATTGGATTGCTTCGAGATATTCACCTTTAAATATCGTTGGTGTTCCCCGTTCCATTAATCCCGGATGCGTTGCTTGTTGGTAGAAGCTTTGCAGGAGATCTTCGTTATCAACAATTTGTTGCTTTTGCTGGCCTTTTGTTTCCAAATTTCTGGCTACTTGTGAGTAGCCATTGAACAGCGCAACAAAATATAAGAATAGAAAAATCAGATTTTTCATTTGGTATTATTGAATAATGATGACCAGTTTTTGATTTTGCTTAATTGTAATTTCAGGAAAAGTTACCGCTATTTTCCCATCATCATTTCTAAATTTTGATTTTAAGCTTTTACCATTTAACAATACTTCTACAGATTTCATTTTAGAATCTACAATAGCTGAGGTTTCAAAGCTCCTGATTTTCAGCTTACCATAGGCAACGGCTAATGAATTAACCTGTTTGTTGATTTCCTTTTTTTGAGTAAAAGTTCCCCAACCCTCAGCAGTAATAAATGCCGATTTAAAATCTTCCGGATTAATCTTAGGCGCGAACGCTATTTCACCTTTGGGCCCATGATACTGAAAACCAGATGCAGATACAAAAGCACCATAGCTTGACATGGCTCGTGTATAGTGGTTACCATACTCCACTTCATTGTAAGGATTTCTTTTAACCGGATTATAACGATCATGGATGGCTTTGATTATTTCCATCCCTTCATCGACCAATCCTTCGGCAATCATGTGGGCTGCTGCCTGGTAAGTGAATCCGGTCATGCATTCGCTAAAATAGCCAACCACCAGTTTCTCCCAATCATTCTTTACTTTTCCGGGAGCTTTTTCTTCTCCACCCCGAGGGAAAGAACACATAACAGTACCTGCTTCTCCCGGGAGTGCATAAAACCGAACTGGTTTTATTTTTGCCGTCTCCAAATAGTAGCCAATATCTTTCTGAAAACTGTATTTGTAAATGGATGCCAATGCACTTTTGGTTTCTTTCTCAGGCAGTACACGCGGCAAGCCAGCCTGAACGGCCCAAGACTCTCCAAGCACCTGATCGATGTGGCAACCAAGGTATGAATTAGGTGATTCAGGATTTTCAGTATCAAGAATATTGGCAAAATATTCGCCATTAAAGAGTTCATCAGACATTTTCTCATATCCGCTTTCAGCAATATTTTTGCATTGTTTGGCAAAAGCCTTGTCACCCATTTCGCTTGCCATGGCTTCCCCTGCCCTTAAAACAGCGTTATACATACTACTAATCCAGGCATTTTTTCCATACCACATACGGTCTAATGTATTGTATTGAATGCCTTCCAGAATTCCGTCAGCTACACCATTTTTTTCTTTATCATGAGCAATCATGTACTCAATGCTCTTTTTAATTTTTGGCCAATTGTTTTTCAAAAATGTATAATCGGGCGACATTGTGTGCTCTCTGTAAGTTCGGAGAATGGTTCCTGCATGCCCGTCAACAGCATAACCACGTCCATCGTGATGTCCCATGTCACTCAACTCTCCTCTGTAACCGATAACTCCTTCAGACTTATATGAAAGACCATAATCAATTTGTTCTCTTAACTGCCGCGCCAAATTAGGGAATACACGCCCCAATGCCTGTTCATAATGAAATACATGTGTACATGTTCCATGTCCCAGATAAACACCTTCCATCGCATAAAACCGTCCCATATTAAATGGGGCACCACTTAAATCGGTTAATCGATAACACGATGTGGTGGCCAATGTGCTTGTGTTAACAAAAGTGCGATCCAGAAACCAATCGGGTAATGTTGAATCGTACCAGGTTTCAGCCCAATCTTTAGTTGCACCGGCCAATTGCTGATATTGACTTACAATATTATTAGCTACATCGGTAGATGACCCAAATTGATCACTGTAGTAGTACCTTAAAGATTTTTTATTTCTAAGATTATGAAATCCGCTTTCCCGACAATGTAAATTAGGATAGTACCAGGAAATTAAAAACGTTACCGTCCTTTCTTCATCAGGCTCTAGCTTAACTGTTTTTCCTAAAGCTCCGGTAAGAGTCTTACCCAAGTCTGCCTGAACAGCAGTATTTTTTGAGGCTTTTAGTTCCGGCAGATTGTAGTCGATGTTTTTAGGGGCCCTTGGAGATGTCCAGGTATTATCACTTCCAAGAAGAGTAAGTGTCATATTACCATAATCTGGTAAATCAGTCAACTCATTTCCCTCAGAGCTGCAAACCAGTTGAACAACATCGTCGGTTTTAACAATTGTATTAACATGCTTGCCGATTTGATTGGCCGAGGAAAAATAGTTACTTGTATTTTGCAGCCACCCGAATATTTCTGCTTCTACCATTTTATCTCCAGTGTTTTTAAGTGTATATTCCATTATCACAGCCGGATAACCGGATGCTTGGCTATTCGTAGGAATAAACGGACTAAACGCTTGTAAGCGAACATCAAGAGGCAAATCATTATCACTATAATAAACATTTCCGACAGGGTATTGCCCTTTAAAACGAATATCAGAGAATCCTCCTTCTCGCAAGGCTTTTACAGTTGGTGTAATAGCTCCCTTAACACGGATCGCAAACCCCTGTTCGAAACGCTTGTCCTGCGTCATTGGATTGATATAAAATTTATCGCCCGGTCCGCCAGGGCTGATCCTTTGATAATTAAAAATATCCCAGTACCATAACTGACCATCACCACCGAGATAAACCTGTCCGGCACCAATGCCACCGACGGGCATACCGATGTACTTTAATTCATTTGTTTCGATTGACCACAAAGAACTGCTCCATGCGATCATTACCATTAGAAATAGAATTTTTTTCATATTTAATAACATCTAATTTTATTCATTATCCCTAAAAAAATAAACTATCATCTACCATCAAGCAATATCGACTAATTATAAGTTCTGCTGTTTTCAAATACAATCTGCTTGTTAAAGGGTGACCTCGATCTTATTTAGGATTCCTACACAAAAGAAGTATAAGCTTACTGAGATCAGTGGGCAGATATCTTGAGAAGAAGTGTAAATTTCATGAAATATTCATACTGAGATGATTTTATTACATCATAGTCAAGCACTTGAAGTTTCGGATGCTGATGCTTGTTCTCTTCGATACTATACAAACCAACTGAATATTTGCCCTCCATAGAGATGCCAACGCCTTGGTTGACGCACAAACTGCATGACCATTCATAAATTGTAAATACGCCCCGGCTAATTGATCAGCAATAATCAAAAAGCACAATTACTCAACTATTTCATACCGAATCAGATAAGCTTCTGAACCATTGTGAACCATACTGATGCCCCATTTTAATCCTTGCCCCTCGACAACAGGATTTGTTAGGTCAGGTCGATAAGCACCTGGTGCATCCGGTCGATTTTCAACCTTAACGCTCAACTTATTAGTAGTAAAATCTATACCATCAGCAGCATATTCGATGGTGCTGCTAAACGATGCTAACGTTGCCACACCTGTTTTGTGAGGCCAGATCATTACTTCATGATTTTCGACCATCAGCGGTTTGTCCATCTTAATAAATGGTCCTTCAGGATTTTTTGAAAAAGCAACACCCATTCGCGTAAATCTTGGTCCTTTATTGCCATGAATGCGACTGCGGCCTTTGTAATACAACCAATATAATCCATTCCGGAATAATAATGAGGCGTCGTCTATGCGGTAACTGTCAAACTTATCTGGTTCAGGACTAATTGTAAGAACTGGCTTGTCACTCACTCGCTTGAAAGGTCCATCTGGTGAATCGGAAACAGCAAGCCCCAAGGCAGTGATGTCTGTCGTCGAATTGTTTTCAAATTCACCTTCTTCATTACCGGGCGTAGGTTTTACACCTGTATAATATAGCCAGTATTTACCTCCAGCGAACAGGATATTGGGTGTAAATGTAGCCTGAGAATCAAAAGTTCCTTCTTGTCCTACACCAAGCACTTCACCCTGCTCTTTCCAGGTGTAGCCTTCATCCGTTGAAGTAGCATACCAAATCGTTCCCCAATACCCGGGAGCACGCCCGAGTACTTTGGTGTAATAGACATAACAGGTGTTACCAATTTTAATCACATCACTCGGGTCGCGTCGGGTACAGCCATTTTCATGTCCGATACCTTTAACTTTGTCATATTTAAATTGCCAATCGGAGAAATCGTTTCTCAGCTCTGATATTTGTGCATGTAATTGTGCACTTAGAAACAGATTTATCAGTAACAGTATATAAATGGTCTTCATGTTCTGCAATTTGAATGATAAAACGTTCAAAGAACCAATTTAATCAATTTAATTCTATACTTGTTCCTTCAGTTAATAAGGTTTGTCCTCTAACAGATACCGTGTTTATGGACTTGTTGTCCTTATTCAGGAAGCTTAACTTCTTAAGTTCAAGATCACCTGATTCAACTGTCAATATTGCCTTAATTTTATCTCCTTGTGTCTTAACCACAATCGAACCATAAGCATAACCATTCGACCAATAGTAAGTACCTTCTTCGGCACGAATGGTCATGGTCTTTTCAGCTTTATTATAGTGATAACGTGTATAAGCAACCAAAGGACTCCATGATGACATGGCGCGTGCATACCGATGTCCGAATTCACCTTCGTTGAAAGGATTACGGTTAGAACCATTATAACGTGAACGGGATGCCCTTACTACTTTTTCTCCCTCAGGTTCCATGCTTTCGAAAATCATACCGGCAGCAGTGTGATATTCCAAACCAGTCCATGCTTCGGAATAATATGGGAATGGTCTGGCTTCGCGTTTTCCTTCGGGGTAATAGGCATTCATTAATCCGGCCTCATCACCAGTTATATAACAACGGAAGGTACTTAAGTGATTGTCCCAGCTATCTCTGTAGTTATATTTCATCACCGACTGTAAAGTCTTTTTGACGTTTTCAGGTTTAAGCAGGTAGCCCAGATTACAAATATGAGCCATTTGCTGACCAACCATCTGGTGCACTAAAACAGCCTCTCCAACCTGGAAATTTCGTGGCTCGGACAACAACTGAATATAGTATTCACCATTAAACATGTTCTCATCCATCCAGGCACTGCCTGTTTCAAACAATTGGCGACATTCTTTTGCAAACGCTTTGTCTTTTAACACTTTGGCCATTTCTTCGCCGGCACGTAATGCACATAAGTACCAGGTTCCCATTTCGGGATTAGGACCTACATAGTTTACATCCATGGTATTGTGATGTACACCTTCAATCACACCGTTTTTGTCAGCATCCCATTTACTATCCTGCCATACAAATTGTAAAGCTCTTTTTACATAGGGATATAATTCCTTTAATTTTTCTGTATCGCCCGACAATTGCCATTCGCGATACATTTTAATGATGCATCCCAACTGACCATCAGCAGCAGCTCCTATTGTTTGTTTCTCTGTAATCGGCAAGTAAACGCGGTGAGCCATTTTACCTGATTTTAAATCTGTGGCTTTTGAAAACTCTACTTCACGCATCGACATAGCCACATCACCAAAAGTAAATGGTATGGTCGACTCATAGTTCCATACATGAGTACAGGTTCCACAGCCCCAACCTCCGCGTATTCCTTTAGGATTCAAAGAAGTTCCAAGTACACTGCCATGTCCTTCCCATCCATAACTTAAACCATCAGCCGTTCGAAATAATGTTTGACTTCGCACATTAACCAGGTTTGAAAGTGCTGCTTCTTTTATTGGCTGTGGTACATCCTGATTAACGAATGTGTTTACAAATTTCTCAGTCCCGTTTTTCAGGTAGTCATAACGCGCAGTCACTTTCTTAGCCACATCCCAGGCATCTGAGTAATCTTTGGTATAAAGGTTATCAATTGGCTTTTGGGGCCATCCCGGTTGACCTTCCCAGCTTATACGCGTTGGGAAATGCCATGTCAGCATAAATGGAATGGTCTTTACTTCACCAGGTTTTAATGTCACCTTAACAGCCACTGAAGCAGGAACAGCCACATCTTTTGCTTCATCCTGAAATTCATTCAGCATATTATAATCTGTTGACTCTTTCATCTTCTTTGAAAGGTGCTGTACCAAAATTCCATCATCCTTTAAGTCATCCCAAAACTCGATTACTGAACCATTCCACCATAAATCGGGATGCCAACTTGTACGGTAACTTACTTCACCTTCTGCTTGTGTTGTAAGTGCCATTGATCCCCAACGGCTATCTTTCTTGTCGTCAGAGTGTGTTGTCATAAATACTCCTTTTAAACCATCTCTGTTACGATAAGTATTGTAATTCTTCTTCAGATTGTTTTTATGACCATCAAAGCCAACATAATTGGGAACAGTACCACATACGGTCACCTCCATATCACTGTCTGTCGTATTTTCAACAGAATATTCAAACATGACAGTTGGAATACTGCTGTCATCTGTTTTACCGGGGATTAATGGATTGAATGCTTTAAAAGCAACCTTGACCGGCATGGTTTCATCAATCAACTCAACCCTGGCAATTGGATAGGCTGTTTGCATCTTGCTGGTTTTAAACCTTGGAAAGGTGCTGTTTAATTCATCACAACCCCAATCTCCTTCCAGGTTTTTCTCTGGAATAGCTCCTTCTAACATTCGGGCATCAATGTTTCCGTTGATCGTTTTTGTACGAATGGCAAAAAAAGGTGCTATACGTGTTGCTGCATAGTGCTCATTAAAATAGGGTACAAAGCCTATTGCTCCCTGGTTCATTATTTCCCAATCTACCAATTTGCCACGGGCATCAATCGATACGGTACCTGTACCAATTCCTCCAATTGGCATAGCAACCTGATGATGCTTTTCTCCTTCGTAAGATTGCAGGAAGCTTAGCTTGTTATCGGAAGTTTGAGCGTTACCAAGGAATGTAACAGCTACTATTAAAAGAAATGACCAAACGTATTTCATAGTTTTTACTTTTTTGCCTTTATATTTTCTGTTCATGTAATTTTTTTCAGTTTGTAATTTGGATATATCTGCTTCTATCTCAATGTGTGCATTCTAAATACCTGGTAAAGAAAGCATCAAATAAAAGAGACCAAATGGCAGGAATCATGAAAATAAGTGTCTAAATCATGAAATATGTACCGAAATAAAATAATCACTTCAACGATTCCATGATAATATCTAAAATGGATAACTTTATTCTTTTTGAGACTTGCGTTTTCTATATACTTGTAATAGAATAAAAAAGGAGCACTTAAAATGCCCCTTTCTTAACTAGAAAATATTCTTACCATTTAGGATTTTGAACCAAATTCTCATTTAATTGCAACTCTCTTCGTGGTAATGGAAACAGGTAATGTTTTTCAGGATCAAATGTTCTTTGAGCGGCAGATTCCATCAGGATATACCCTTCTGCATCAAAATTACCAGCAAAACCAGCTGTCCACTCATGAGTTTCCCACTCTGTACCAAGGTATTTAACTCCTAATAAATCGTTTGGAATTTCAGTTTCAGCCGTTTTCCATCGTCTTAAATCATTGTATCTAAATCCTTCGTAAAATAACTCAACCGCTCTTTCACGTCGTATCTCTTCACGAATTGATAATGAGTTGGACAAAATAAAAGCATTGGTTAATGCCGGTAAACCGCCGCGCTCCCTGGTAAGGTTTATCGAACGATTTAACTCAGCATCCGATACAGCTCCTTCTTTTTCGTATACTGCTTCGATGTAGTTTAATAATACTTCGGCATATCGAATAACGGGATAATCAACACCTACAGGTAACTCCACTTCAGGATTAAATTTAAATGTGCTATAACCGGTAATTGTTCGAGCACCAAACTCAACAGTGTAAGTATATCCCCTTAATGGATCATCCGGGTTGCTCCAGTCCTTATTCCATATGGCCTGAGCGGAAGAATGATATCTTTCACCAGGTATTTGAAAGGTATTCATCATGCGGTAATCGCGATCCTTAAATTCAGTTGTCAATCCATCTTTTCCACCAAATAAAGCCGATTGATTGATTGGTAAACCATCCAGACACAAATACATGTCGGCCATTTTACGAGTTGGTGTTTTTTCGCCAACTAGCGAAGCTGCTTGTCTTGGGCTTTCTCTTAAATCGGCATCGTAAGCTCTTTTTAATATGGATTCTTTATTATCAGCTTTGGTAAAGCTGGATGGGTTGGTCTTCACCTTATCCAGCATAAACAAATACTTATAGCTATAATCGCCCAGTTCAGCAGGGTGATAAAACAATTCATATTCGTCGCTGGAAATAACCTTATCAGCTGCATCCATTGCCTGCCCTAAAAAGTCCTCACTGTCACTGCCATTATGAAATTTTTGCCAGGTACCTTCAAAAAGAGCCACCCTACTTTTATATGCCAAGGCAGCCCCTTGCGATATACGTCCTTTATCAGTAGCGGTCAGAGAACTTTCCACAGAACATAAATCCGCAGCCATATTTAAGTCACTAATTGCCTGTTTAATCACTTCTTTTCGATCAGAACGAGCTGAAAAAACAGCTTCACTTGAAGTGTCTAAAGATTCGTTAATCAAAGGTACATCACCAAAGGCCACAACCAGGTTAAAATACGCCCAGCCTCTGAAAAAGTATGCCTCTCCGGCGAATTGTTGCACACTGCTTTTATGTTCATCACCTGCTTCTTCATATTTTTCAATAAGAATATTAGCATTTCTAATTAATCGATAATTGCCACTCCAGGTATTACTATAGTCAGAAACCTGATGCTCACCCCTACTGACGGAATTTCCACCTGAACCTGTTGTTAAATCAGCCCAATCTTCAGTATTGGATACATATACTAATGTAAGGGAACCATAATATTGATTCGCCCAAAATCTAAAATCATCAGGCGCTTTAAAAAAAACCTCTTCACTAATATTGTCTAATGGCACCAAATCCAGTTTTTTTTCACAACTTACGAAAAAGGTAGCCATCAAAACGATAACGAATTTATTTATTATTTTCTTCATAATAGTAAACTTTTAAAATGTGATATCAAGTCCAACTGAATAGACCTTAGGAATTGGTGTGTAACCAACGTAAAATGGCTTTTCTGGGTCTATTCCATCAGGCATCTTGCTATGCCACCATAAGTCATTCCCACTCACATAAAAATGAACTCTGGAAAGATTAACTTTTTCAATTAATGATGCTGGTAAAGAGTAACCAAAGGTTATTGTTTTTAGCTTAATATAACTTCCATCTCTCTTTTTATAAGGAGAGTCGGACCATTGGTAATTCCACCAATGTGTTGTTCCATTAGCACTTGCTTTAGGGTAAAGAGCATCTGTATTTTCAGGACTCCAAAAATCACCTGTATTCCATTTCAAAGGATTTAACCACCATTCAGACCCAGGGGCATGTAAATTATTCATTAATTCCCATTCGCCTACACCTGAAAAGAATGCATTAAAGTCAAAACCTTTCCAGTCAAAACCAAGGTCGATACCATATTGATAGCGCATATTATTGGAACCTAGTACAACTAAGTCTCCACTTTCTTCATCTCCGGGATTATAAGCCGTCCATTCAATTGTTCCATCTCCGTCCAAATCAGCATATTGGGCATCACCAATAGCAATATTACCCGGAACACCAGCTATCTGCTTATAGGCATCCAATTGTTCCTGATTCTCAATAAAACCATCAAAACTAAATCCAAAGTACGTTCCAACATCGTAGCCTTCAATAAATTGATTATAACCATATCCTGGCACAACAGCATCTTCCAAAGATGTTACTTTGGTTTGAGCATCAGATAAATTAAAACCAATATGATAATTAAATCCGTCTCCAACAGTATCTTTCCATCTCAGACTTAATTCAAAACCTTTTGTTTCCAGTGAACCACCATTTATTCTATTTGGAGCAATACCCAAGGTTTGAGGAAATTCACGCGTCACCAACATGTCTTCTGTATTCTTGATAAAATAATCAAAAGAACCTTGAAAACGGTCTCTTAACATACGGAAATCAACTCCAAAGTTAGTTATCTTAATGGTTTCCCAGGTCTGCGTTGGACTTGCTAAACGTCCACCATCATGGGCTATACTACTTTGCGTTGGATCATTCGGATTACCAAACAAGTTATAACCTCCAATATACATTAATGGCATATATCCGAAATCACCACTGATTCGCTCATTACCCATTTCGCCATAACTGGCACGTAACTTTAGAAAATTTAGCCATCTAATATCTTGCATAAACGCTTCTTCGGAAAGTAACCATGCACCGGAGAATCCTCCATATGTACCCCAACGATAGTCTTCTGCAAAACGACTACTACCATCATGACGAACAATTCCTTCAAGCAAATATTTATCGAGAATACTATAATTTAAACGAGCAAAATAAGAATCGATGGCCCATTGTGAAGCACTTCCTCCAGTTATTTGTTCTTCAGGATCTCCCATGGTAATGAAAGGAACCGATTCGGAAACTAATTTTCTACGTCCGGCATAAATATACTTGTATTCCGACTCTTCGTGAGAACCACCAAGCAATACGTCAAAACCGTGGATACCAAATTTCTTTTTGTAATTCAAATATAGGTTAACTGTCTGATGTTGTGATTTATTATTTGTATTCGTAATCTGGTTTGGCTGAAGTTTAACGGTGGGCACTTCATCATAATCGTGATGCTGTACAACACCATAAAAACCTTCTGAGGTATTTTCATTATAATTCAAATTATAATTACCTGTAATAACCAAATCTTTAAGAGGCTTTAATTCAAAACCAAGCTGTCCGCTTAAATCTGTTCCAATATTCTCGGTATTACCGGAATTTATATACGCCAGAGGATTCAAAAACCCACCAAAATTATAGTAATTGCCTTCCGGTGTATAAGGAAAATGATTATTCCAAATATGTTGAGCCAAACCAACAGCATCATAGTATCGGGTTGGTCGCTTGTTTTTTAGTTTTGAGGCAGATACATTCGATATTATCTTTAAATAGTCGGTTACCTGCACATCATTTTTCACTCGTAAATCGTAACGTTTTGCCCCGTTATCTACATTCGCAATCGGACCATCGGCATCTAAGATACCAAGCGACACATAATAACTATTTTTCTCGCCAGCACCAGAAATTGAGATTTGATGCGTTTGCTGCAAAGAAGGATCAAATAGTATATCCATCCAGTCATAGTAATGAGGACTCATTTTTGGTGTATCACTAAAAGGTCCCTTTATCCATTCTGTTTCAGGGGTAACATTAGCCAATTCTTCTTCCAGATAAGAATAGTTGTGTACAGCTACTCCATCATTGGTAAAGGCCTCATCATAGTACTCAAACATTTCTTGCAAATTGGCCTTTTTAGTATATACACTAGGATCATTAATTGCAAAGTTGGCACTGTATTGCAATTTAGGTTTTTTACCAACTCCACTTTTCGTTGTAATTAAAATAACACCACCTGCAGCACGAGATCCATAAATAGCAGCCTGTGCATCTTTTAATACAGTAATACTCTCAACATCATTCGGATTTAATGTATTTAACGGCGTTGCATCATTTTCAGGCTGAGGTACTCCATCAATAATAATTAATACGCCTGCACCATCTCTTGAGGTTACACCTCGAATTTGCAATCCAGTTGTATTAGAATAAATATCACCACTCGAACGTGTTACCTGTAAACCTGGCATCAATCCTTGTATTGACTCGGCAACAGTTCTTTGGGCTCTACTTTCGAACACCTCAGAGCCTATTGTTTCTACAGCCCCTGTAATAGTCGCCTTTGTTTTAGAACCATAACCAATGGCTACTACTTCATCCAACTCTGTATATTCCTCCACCAAAGTCACATTGACTTCATTTCTTCCACCTACAGTTAACTCCTGATCTGCAAAACCGATAAAAGTATAAACCAAAACAGCATCTTCCCGAACTTTAATGGTGTAACTACCATCAACACCTGTAATGACACCATGCTGAGGATCACTTTTTTCGTAAACATTCACACCAGGCAATGGATCTCCATTGACATCCGTTACCATCCCTTTAACTATAATTTCATCCTGCAACACACTTTCGGCCAATACTTTTCTATTTGACTTAAAAAGCATTACCTTATTGTCAATTATTTTATAATCAAGGTTTTGATCGGCAAGTATATTTTCCAGTACACTGCCCACTTTGGCTTCTCTGACATCAATCGAGATCATTTCTGATCCATCGACCACATCATGGTTGTAGATAAACGTTAGTTCGGTCTGATTTTCAATTTCAGCAAGTACCTTCCTCAGTGATTCTCCTTTGGCTTTAAGGTTCACCTTTTGGTTTTGAGCATCTGTACTTGCGTACAAGGGCATCAGTAAAACAAACAATAGCAATAACGAAATTCTCATGATACGCATTACTTTTTTGAGATCACGAGCTAACTCCCGTGATTTCCAATTACACGTTTTTTTCATAAATTTGAATTGTTTTAATTTAAACATAAACTGATGAGGGGCTTGTTAATGTTGGTCGCATTTACCCCCTCATTTTTCATTCTTTACTCATAATAATTGTGTTATCCTTAAGGGTATATTTAAACGATTTTGTGACGGCCAGGCATCCAAGAATCTCAAAAACGGATTCATCTCTAAACCTTCCTGTATATGTGTAATTATTAAGTTCCTTATCAACCAGAATAAACCTCATTCCAAATTTTCGCTCCAATTGCAAAATGATCTGTTCCAGTTTTTCTTCGTCAAATACCAGGTAACCGCTTTCCCATGATTCTTTTGGTTTGTAGTTGCTGATAACCACCATGCGCATCGTTTCTTTATCAACGATTGCCTTTTGACCGGGAATCATAATGTATTGCTCCCTATCATTAAAATCTCCTTTTAGTTTGACGCTTCCCTCTTCCAGAATCGTACTGATGTTTTTTTCATTCTGGTATGATTTCATAAAAAACCGTGTACCGAGCACTTCCACTTGCAAGTGCGATGTTTCAACCCGGAATGGACGTTGCCGGTCTTTGGTTACATCAAATAAAGCTTCACCAATTAATACCACATCCCGATTTTGGTTTGTGAACTGTTCGGGAACAATTAAAGTCGATGAAGAATTCAATAATACTTTAGACTTATCCGGCAGAATGACTTCCCTGGTTTCGCCAACAGAAGTTGTATATCTATAGGTTTCGCCAACAGTATTTCCTTTATTAAGAAAATAGGTTAATGAAACAGATATGAGCAATAAAATTGAGACAGCTACTTTTAATAGTCCTGTTATTTTGTAACGCTTTCTGTCTTTTTGCTCATAAACATGGCCCATTACCTGATTAAAGATGTTGTTTAATGCAACTGTATCATTTGGTTTTTCCGCCTTATCCCAAACATGCTTAAGCGCATTATACTTTTTCTGTAATGATAAATCTTCACGTAACTTTGAAAATAAGATCGCTCGCTGCTCTTCCGTAATATCATTGGTCAATTCACGGACAATGAGTAAATACAATTCGTTGTTCTTTTCCATTTTTCTTTTGTCTTCATATATAAAGACTCCATCCAAAATGAAAAAAGCCTAGGTCAGTTTTAAAAAAAATGAAAATATCTTTTTAACAGACTGAAAGGATGACAGATAAAAAATCTTTCATTTTTGAGAAGGCACCTATATTATTCACCTTCATCTGCTCAATAATTTTGACTACCGCTGTTTTCAGGTGATATTCCACGGTTTTTTCTGAGATGTCTAAAACGGATGCAATTTCTTTCCGCTTAAAACCCTGTATTTTAGCCATTGAAAAAACTAGTTTACATTTTGGTGGCAAATACTCTATGGCTTCATGAATCTGATCTATTAACTCTGAGCTCACCTGTTCATCAGGTGTAACAATTAATTTTTCAATGTAATAATCTGGTAATGCATCCAGACTGATTTCATTCTTTTTTTGACGGTTTAAGAAGGTAAAGCAACTATTTCTTAAGGCAATAAATAAATAGTTTTTTAATTCTTTGATTTCACCTAATTTGTTTCTTGACTCCCAAAGCTTAATAAAGACATCACTAACTATCTCCTCGGCTTGCTGACTGTTTTTAATAAACCCTGAAGCAAATGTGTACAATTCCTGACTATAACTACTAATCAGACGTGCAAACTCAAGTTGATTCCCTTTTATTATGAGAGAAATATTTAGCTTTTGCTCGTTTACTTTTCCCATCCTCCTCAATTCTTAAAAATGTATTTCAATTTCAGAAGCTTCACTAAGTTTGGCGGGCAGAATAATAATAACATCACCGATTTATAAGGCATACAAATTTGGGATAGACACATCAGAAATAGCGGGTACAAATCATGATAATAGGTGTCTATTTAATGAAAATCATTAATGACAATATCAGGTCAGATAAGCTGTAAAGCTTATTAACTGTGTGGATTTTTCGTTGATGAAATCTTGTTCCTTTATTCTAACCTACTGCATACATACGCAAGAACACCTATCACATAACGATTTAAAAAGTTAGCCCAAGGATTCATTTCCGCAAATAGAAAACAATTTTCATTGCCTTATGTTGGTATTGATGAGGGCCATGTACAAAACGACTATGTAATTTTGATTATTCAGATTAAGATTGAATGATCAATTTAATTTGTGAGTTCCATTACTGTTATGGAACAAGTAGTAACAATCGAGAGTTATAATATATATTGATGAAACGAACATGTAAATTTTGATTATCTAAATTGACGTACTGGCGGATGATTAAATTTATTTGCGAGTTCCATCTGACTTTTGACAAATAATTTAAACAGATGAAAATTATTAGCTATAACGTTAAAAACTTCAGACAAATTGAATACATGAAAATGCTTCCCGAATCGGTGAAGCAGGAGATTGAAATTGTATCGAAGGTATTGCCGTTTAAAGCCAACAATTATGTGATCGATTATTTAATTGACTGGACCAATTATGAGACTGATCCTTGTTATATCCTAACCTTCCCCAATCGTCATATGCTGCCTGAAGCAGATTATGACAAGGTGAAATGGGCTGTTGAGTCAGGCTTATCATCCAGTGAAATAACAAAAATTGCCAACGATATTCGATTAAGTCTGAATCCGCATCCGGCACAGCAACAATCCAATATTCCCCAACTTAATGGTACTCCTCTACCGGGTGTTCAGCATAAGTACCGGGATATTGCTTTGTTTTTTCCAACACAAGGGCAAACATGTCATGCCAACTGTACCTTTTGTTTTCGCTGGCCACAGTTTGTAAAGGACCTTGATCTACAATTCTCGATGAAGGAAATTGATCAGGTTTGTGAGTATTTCAAACAACATGAGCATCTGCACGAACTTCTTTTTACAGGAGGTGATCCAATGATCATGAGCCCACGTACTATTAGCAAATACATCGATACTATCTTTAATGCAGATCTGAAGAATCTGAAAACAATTCGTTTTGGAACAAAGTCACTGACCTGGTGGCCTTTTGTATTCTTACCTCAA